>CACJYQ010000003.1:62500-73174 GCA_902597725.1 uncultured Pelagibacteraceae bacterium | reverse complement strand
CATCTAATACTAACATTATGAAAAATGTATTAAAATTTCTGCTTTCAACGAGTACAGCATTAAGTTTAAATCTTTTCAATCTCTTATTGATCGATGGTAATGGATAGAAGCCCCAATTTTTTTTTGCAATATCATAATTTATTTTTTTATTATAATGAAAAGTTATATTATCATTATTATTTAAATAAATTGATCCTTTATCTGTGAGTGTAATTTCTTTAAGTTTCCCAACTACGAATTTTCTATTTCTTCTAATTATTTTCATTTAAATTTTTTGACTGGTATAAACTAATATTAATTTTTTTCATTAATTTAACCAACGTTAAAAACCTTTATTTGATTAAAATAAAACTATGTTGTAATTAAGGACATAAAAATTACTTATGAAAGCAATTAATTCACAAATAGATTTATTTTTAAAGGATCCTGATCGAATTACTATCAAATCTAGAGAATTAATAGACGTTATTACCAAAACGATAAACCCAATTTCCTCAGGAGAATGTCTAGATATAGGGTGTGGTTCAGGTAGTTTGGTTAGGAATTTGTCATATAAACTTAAAAACTACAATTTTACAGGATTTGATATTTCAGAAAAACTGATTGAAGCTGCTATTACTTTAAATAAAAATAAATCAGTCAAATTTTTAGTAGGTGATTTTAATTCTATTGAATTTAATAAAAAATTTAATTTTATTACTGCTTCGGGAGTTTTGAGTGTTTTTCAAGAATTTGAGGCTCCATTAAAAAAATGGCTATCTTGGCTTACTGAAGATGGCTATCTATTTATGGCAGGAAGATTTAATTCAAGAAATATAGATACACAAATTTTGTTTCGAAATAATTTGAATCAAAATCCAAAATGGGAGGGTGGTTTGTCAGCATATTCAATTAACACTATCTCAAACTTTATAAAAAATTTAGGTTTTAAATGTGAATTCAAAAAATTCAATTTACCAATAGAGATAAAAGAGGATATTAATAACCCAATAAGAACTTTCACAAAAGAATTAAAAAATGGCGAAAAGATTGTTATGGATGGAGCTAATATAGTTGCTGAACATTATTTGGTAAAAATAGGGAGAAATCTTGAAAATTAATTATTGCACTAAATGTATTTTACCTGACACTAGACCAAATATAAATTTTAATTATAAAACCTCAACTTGTGACGCTTGTCTAAATAAAGAAAACAAAAAAAAAATAGATTGGACCTACCGAAAGAAACTTTTTACCAATTTAATTAAAGACATCAAAATCCAGAAAAAAAAATATGATTGTATAATACCTGTAAGCGGTGGAAAAGATAGCACATGGCAAGTAGTCGTTGCACTAGAATATGGTTTACATCCACTTTGTGTAACTTGGAAAACTCCGGCAAGAAATAGTCTTGGAGCTGAAAATCTACAAAATTTAATTAATCTGGGTGTGGATCACATAGATTTTAGTATTAATCCAAAAATAGAGAGGAAATTCACACTCAAAACCTTTAAAAAAAAGGGCAGTCCAGTAATTCCTATGCATATGGCCTTACACGCAATCCCCTTACAATTAGCAACAAAATTTAAAATACCTTTGATTTTATGGGGTGAAAATTCTGCTGATGAATATGGGGGTGAAAAAGATCTTAAGGGTCTTAAATTAAATCACAAATGGTTATTAAAATACGGTGTAACAAATGGTACAACTCATTTAGATTGGGTTGATGCTGAATTATCTGAAAATGATTTAACTCCATACTCTTGGCCAAGTGATGAGGAACAAAATAAAGCAGGAGTTAAGGCAGTATTTTTAGGTCATTATTTTAAATGGGACCCACAAGAAACTTATAATGTCGCAAAAAAATTTGGCTTTAAAAAAGCCGATACGGCAAAGACCGGTATTTACACATTCGCTGATATTGATGACTCATTTCTGATAACAATTCATCATTGGATGAAATGGTATAAATTTGGATTCACACGTATATGGGATAATCTTTCTTTAGAAATAAGAAATCATAGAATGACTAGGGTTCAAGCTTTATCAAAAATAAAAGAAATTGGAGAAGAATTGCCATTGACTGAAATTTCATCATTTTGTGAATATGTCAAAATTTCTGAATCACAATTTTTTGATATAGCAAATTCATTTAGAAATAAAAATATATGGAAAAAAAATAGTCAAGGAGTTTGGCATATTGAGGATTTTTTAATCAAAAATTGGTCCTGGACCAAGTAAAATCTTTTTTAAAATTAAATTTTTATATTTTTATGTTCAAGAAAAATTTTTACATTTAAAAAATTAAAAATAAATTTACTTTCACTGTTCATCAAACTCTCTTTTTTGAATAATTGCTCAATTTTATTTTTATTAATTAATTTAAATATTTCGCTATTATCTAAAAGATTTTCACGAATATTTGGGTCCTTAAAATCTAAGAGATCTTCTATAGGTCCATTAAATCCTACTTTTTTTGGATTTTTTAAAATTTGCTCGGGGACTATTGATCTAACCGCATCCCTTAATACACTTTTTTTTAAACCATTCTTAATCAAATGTTCCTCAGGTATAGAAAAAGATGCTTCAAAAAGCCTTCTGTCTAAAAATGGAGATCTGTTTTCTACAGAAAAATGCATTGCATTCAAATCATCCTCATGCAAAATCACCGGCACAACCTCGTGAAACATTTCATTTAGCATTCTGTTTCTCATTAAACTAGGACTATAATTTTTCTCATGAAAATTTTCATGCCATTCTTTTTTAAGAAATTTTGAAAATATATTACTATCATCATATATGTGATCTCTAAACTTGGGATTATTTATGTATAAAAAAGGATCTCTTAAATGTTTATTTCTTACAAATGGTAGATGATTTTTTTTCCACCCCTCTAAAGCTGATTCAAAATATTTTGGCTTGTTGTACATAGATTTTAAAAATAAGTTTCCATGATCATAATACCCTGTCATCATCTCATCCGCACCTGTACCACTAATACTTACTTTGAAACCTTTTTTACTTATTGCCTCAATTAACTTCCAATGCAGAAAGAAAGAAATTGTATAGATAGGACAATCATGAGAAATAATTTGTTTTTTTAATTCTTCTAAAAAATTTTTTTTATCCAATTGAACCTGTGTGTGAGATATTTCTAATTCCTCCACAGATTTTTTGACTAAAGGTGTCTCATTATATCTTTCAT
The DNA here is from genome assembly GCA_902597725.1 of uncultured Pelagibacteraceae bacterium. Classification (GTDB taxonomy): domain Bacteria; phylum Pseudomonadota; class Alphaproteobacteria; order Pelagibacterales; family Pelagibacteraceae; genus Pelagibacter. The sequence continues at coordinate 69,990 of CACJYQ010000003.1, read as the reverse complement.
CTGAGTTAACGATTGTAAAACCATGAACATTGAATCCTTTTTGTCGAGCTGCAATACTTATTAAAGCATTAGAGTCTATTCCTCCGCTCATACAGAATGCAATCGGAACATCTGAACGCAATCTAATAGAAACACTCCTCAAAAGTTCTTCTCTAATTTTGTCAACTGAATCTTTATAGCTAAGTTTTTTGTCAACTTTTAAATTAAAATTCCAATAATCGCTTTTGGTAATTTTAATCTTATTGTTAATTTTTATCCACTGGCCCCTTCCAACCTCACTTAAATTTTTATAAAAAGTTGAATTTTGCTTATAGAGGGATTTATATCCATTAATTAAGTATCTTTGTATTTGATCAAAATCTAAGTCTAATTTTTCGTTCAATAAATTTGATAATGATTTTGTTTCAGAAGAAAAATAAATCCCATCTTTTTTTTTTATGAAATATAATGGTTTTTCTCCAAAGCGATCTCTACATAAATATAAATCACCCGTTTTTTGATTATAAAATGCAAATGCCCACATACCCTCAAGAATTTCCAATGTTTTATCAATTCCCCAATGCACTAGTGCTCTTGCTAGAACTTCAGTATCACCTGTTGTGTCAAAAGTAATTCCCTCTTTTTTTAGTAAATCTTTAAGTTCAAGATAATTATAAATTTCACCATTAAAAATAAGTGTAAAAGGTCCAATATGAAAGGGTTGATTGGACCTATCCTTAATGTCAATTATATTTAATCTAGTGTGCATAAAATATAAATTATTGGAAAGATTATCTTTTGTATAAAAGAAGCCCTTCGAGTCTGGTCCGCGATGATGAAGTAATTTTAAAGTACTATTAATTATATTTTTATTTTTAAAATCTTTACCAAAATACCCTGCTATTCCACACATTATTTAGTTCAACTTCTTTTTCCTCTATTAAATTTTGAAGCTGGAGATATTTTAGAAAAATCTTCCATACTCATATTTTTGAATTTACCCTTTGATAAATTTGATATTGAATTAAGTTTGTAAATATCTGAAATTTCATTCTCGTAGCGATTGCATAGATTTTTTAGTCTTTCGTTATATTTTTCACACATATTATCTAAAATCATGTTCAGTTTTAACGAAAAAGTATCAACGTCTTTTTTTCTGGGCAAGTTGGCTCCTTTGATTTCATTATTTGTGGATTTAGTTCTATTAGTATCTAAAAACTTCTCAAGCTTTTTTATATATTTTTCTGTCTCTATCCAATAGTTTTCTATTGGAACTAAAAAAGAATTTTTGGATCTTAGAAGATCTGCATTCATATACTTTAAAATTTGTTTTTCTATAACTAAAAAACATTTTTCTAAAGAATTTGCATTATAAAACTCTTCTGCGTCTTCAATCATTGAATAATGTATGTTATCAAATTTTTTTACAATAAATGCAGGATTGGTATAACGAGGATCTTTACCAAGTCTATCTCCTCTTCCACTTCGAAACCAGGTAAATAATAAATCAACAGGATTTCTCATTACAATGATATATCTAAAATTTTTATTAATCTCATTTAATAAACTGCTTACAGATGTTAGATCATCACAAATAAAAGGGAAAATTAACTTTTGTTGCTCAATCTCTTTAATAATTTCATTAAAAGTAGTTTGTGTATCTTTTTTTTGTTCACGTGCCAAATAATTTTCTCTTTTAGGTGAATTCATTATACTAGTTAAATCATGTAAATTATGATTAACATCTCTGCCCATCATGCTAAACCAAACATCCATCAATAAATCACTTTCAAATAAATATTTAAATCCTTGTTTTGTTAAATCCCCAGACTCATACATCATTAAAAATCGATCATAAGTTGCTCTAGCCTTAAAGTGTTCAACTTTCTCAAATGAACTTATAACAGGCGCTAATGAAGTTTTGCCACTTCTGCTCATCCCATCTATAAATAGATAGTTTGCTTTAAGTATAGAAATTTTCTTAATAGTATGACTTACATTTGGGTCATTATTCATTTATATTGTTTTATATATTAACTTTTATTGAAATGCGAAGTAAATATTTAATCAAACAATTAATAAAAATTATAATTGCTATTTCATTTAAACAATCATTGTTGAAAATAATATTAAAATAGTAAATAACAAAATTAACCATGATTAAAAAATATAAAAAAAAAGGAATTTTATTTTGGATAACTGGTCTCTCAGGATCTGGGAAAACCACTCTTGCAAAAAAATTGTTCCCATATATAAACAAAAAATACGGTCTAAGCGTTCATCTAGACGGTGATAATTTAAGAAAAATTTTAGACTTGCATGGTTACTCTTTCAAAGACAGAGTTTCAAATTCAAAAAAATTTACTAAAGTTGCAAAATTATTGACGGATCAAGGGATAAATGTCGTTTTCTCAATAATTGGTTTGATAAACAAAACAAGAAGTTGGAATAAAAAAAATATAAAAAAATATATCGAAATTTATATAAAATCTGATGTTAAAAAAATTATTTCCTTGAATAAAAAGAAAATTTATAAAAGTAAAAAAAATATAGTCGGCATAAATATAAGGCCGCAGTTTCCGAAAAATCCTGATATAATTATCGACAATACTTTTAATAAAAGTCTCAACAAACTGGAAATAGAACTTCGTTCTAAAATTGATAAAATAATTAAAAAGAAAAATTATTAAAACTTAAACAAAATTTTTTTTTATTAGGTTTTTTTCTACTGTTTCTAAAATATAGTGTCCTAAAAAAATATGGCTCTCCTGGATTAAAGCAGTATTATTGCTTTTAACAATAATAGAATCATTCAAAAGCATTTTTGCGTTTCCACCACCTTTACCTAAAAGACCAATAGAGTAAATATTTTGTTTTTTTGCCTCTTTTAAAACCTTGATAATATTTTTAGATTTTCCAGATGTAGTAATCGCAAACAAAATATCATTTTCACTTTTAAGAGCTAAAAATGTTCTTAAAAAAATATCATCGCTACTATAGTCATTTCCGCATGCTGTTAATGTTGAAGTGTCCATTGCTAATGATAAAGCAGGAATTGGCTTTCTATTTATATTTGGTCTTAATCTTATCAAGAACTCTGCTGCCAAATGCTGTGAGTCAGCTGCCGAACCACCATTACCACAAAAAAGTAACTTACCACCATTCAAAATTTTACTGGTAATTTTATTTGATATTGATTGTATTTTCTTATCTTGTCTCTGAATTGATTTAATTACTTTACAGTGAGCGTTAATTTTTTTACTTAGCATTATTTTATATGTGCTCTCAGTTTTTTTGCTATAATTTTTTCTTTTTCAGAAATGTGACCTAATTTTTCTTCTCCTGTAGCTAAACATACTTTCTCAATTGAGGAAGTAAGTTTTTCCATACCCTGCATTTCTAAAGAGGCGGCTTGATCACTACCATACATTGCTCTATCTAACGTTATATGTCTTTCTAATGAACTTATATTAAACATTGTAGCTGCTATAGAAATAGCTATTCCATTTTCATGGCCACTATATCCAACGTCACAATTATAAGTTTTTTTTAAAGCGTTAATTGTCTGCAAGTTAGCTTCTTCTGGAGACATAGGATATGTGGAAACACAATGCATGAGTTCGAAAGAGCAATTTTGTGTTTTAAAAATTTTCACAGCATTATCAATATCTTCTATTGATGACATTCCTGTTGAAATAAAAGTATGTTTTTTTTCTTTGGCAACATTTTCCAAAAGATTTTTATCTACAATCATCGCAGAAGCTATTTTATTAAATTTCAAATTATATTTTTTTAAAAAGTTTAAACTGTTAATGTCCCAAGCTGAACAAAACCATTCTATTTTTTTTTCTTTACAAAAATTGTCAATTTCGTCGTATTCTTGCTCTCCAAACTCTAATCCTTTTTTTTGGTCTCTTTGGGTTTTGCCCCAGGGACTTTCTCTTGGAGAATCTAGCATTTCTTTTGAATACACTAAATTAATATCTCGTTTTTGAAATTTGACCGCATCAAAATTTGCCTCTTTTGCATTCAAAATTAATTTTTTTGCAATTTTTAAATCTCCATTATGATTTATTCCAATTTCTGCAATCAGGAATGGTTTTTTGAGCATCTTTATTTAGTTTTTTTTTTATTTAATTTTTTTGACAAAATATATTCTGCGTAGTGAAAATCTTCAATAGAATCAATATCAACTATCGAATTATCGTTATCAACATATCCGTAAACATTGGTTCCCCAAAGACCTTTTTCTTTTAAAATTGTCTTTGTTTTATACAAATCTATGTGGCAATTAACAAAATAAGTCTTTTCAAATGCTTGTCTTGCGATCCAGAGTTTGTTGACGTTAAAATCTTTATTAAATGTTGTATAAACTCTATTTTTTTTCAAATTACAACTCCATAAGGCAGGTTTGGGGGTTTCGTTAAGCATTCTCATGCAGCTATATTTATCTTTTATTTTTCTAAATTTTTTAATTACCTTTTTTATTGTTTGAATATTTCTAATTGGGTTGGTCGGTCTTAAATGTGCAAAATATAAAGGGAGTTTATCTTTATTTTTGTCAATAAAATCCTTAAAAACTACATATTCTGTTGCAGTAGCAGTGGATATTTTTTTATTTCTTTCATGTATTGTTAAGTTTTTATTTATCTTTAAAGCTATATCTATATACTTTTTTGAGTCACTTGAAAAAATGACTTTATCGAAACATTTAGAATCAAAAGCTGTTTTGATTGAATAATATATTAATGGTTTTCCATTAAGTTTTTTAATATTTTTGTCTTTCAAACTAGAGCCTGACCTTGCAGGAATGAATGCCCAAATTTCATTTACAAATTTCATATTATAAAATGATTAATAAAGTTATTAATAAATGTATCTATTGACTTTGCAACTTTTATTTTGATTTGTATTTAAAAATAAATAACCAAGAAAAATAATTTAATTTATTTCTTTTTAAAAATCATGTGAATTTCACTACAAGTTTTATTTCTATCCAAAACAGATTGAAGTTCATCAATAGTATTTTTAAAAATCTTATTTATTTCCTCAGTATAAATTTTTTTATCAACATAATTTGCACTAACTAGTAAAGATCTAAACAAATCAGGAATGTCTGTTCCAAACCACCACTCACCTATTATTTTAAGATTATTTTTTTTTGCAAAATAATTCAAAGATTTTTCGGTATACAAATGGGTATGACCATTAGACAAAACTCGAGGAAAAACTTTATAAAATACATTTTCTAAAAAAACAGATAATGAAAGTGCAGGTACAGCAATGTATAAATACTTCAGTTTAGAGTTTTTGAATTCTTTAAGCAGATCTTCTGGATTGATGTGTTCTAAAACTCCCATTAAAGCTAGTGTATTGTATTCATTAGAATATTTTTTAAAAATTGAATTATCTCCAAATACACAATGAAAAAGTTTATTTTTTTTTAAAAATTTACTACCTCTTTTAACCGATTGCTTATTTGTTTCTAAACCAATTGCTTGGATTTTTTTAATTTCTAAAGCTTTCAAAAAATAACCAACACCAGACCCATAATCGATTACTTTAATTTTTTCCTTAATTACCTTTTTCAAAAATTCTACTTTTGGAACATAAATATTTTTTACTCTTGATTGATAGTGTTTTTTATAAAAGAGATTATAATTTTTTCCATCTTCATTTGCATAAAGCCATTTATTGAATTTTTCTGTGTCTTCAAAGACTCCGTTTAAATGACCACACCTTGTGCACATAGAGTATTTAATTCCAAAATTTTGTATAAAAGGTTTTGAAATTTTCAAAGCACAATTCTCACATTTTTTTCTTAATATCTGTTTCTTATAAGCATTGTTAATTTTTTTTGCGTAAGAAAAATATTTATTATTTTCGTTAATGAAGTCTTTTTTAATTAATGAAACATTTTTGTAAGATTTTGAGAATTTAACAATTTTCATTTAATTTGATTTAGTTAATTAATATTTTTTTTTATATTTATACTGAAGAAAACACAAGAAATTTCAATTATAATTAATTCAATAAATATGTTAATAATCTTTTGACTAGATTAAAAACTATCTAATAAAAAATAATAATTTTATATGAAAAATTATAAAAATATCTTTTCCGTAAAAAATAAAGTTTGTGTTGTAACAGGGGGATGTGGAGGTATTGGTTCTGTTTTATCTGAAGCAATTCATCATAATGGTGGAAAAGTGATAATTTTAGATAAAATGAAAAACGCCAAATTTTTAAAAAAGAAAATAGCTTTTTATGAGTGTGACTTACAAAATGAAAATTCAATTAAAGAGACTATAAAAAAAATCATAAAAAAATATAAGTATATAAATTGCTTAGTAAATGCTATTGGGATCTCCAATGAAAATTCCTTTAAGGATAACATTAATGTCAATTTGATTGCTGTTTACAATATTACCAAAACAATTTCTGAGAGCATGAAAAAAAAGGGGGGATCTGTTATCAACATTACAAGTTTGAATGCCGAATTAGGATTTTCAAATAACCCTGGTTATGTAAGTTCAAAAGGTGGTTTAAAACTGCTTACTAAGTCCTTTTGTCTTGATTACGCTAAGTATAAAATAAGATTTAATAATCTGGGTCCTGGATATATTAAAACAAAAATGACTAGAAAAAAATATTTAAACTTAAAAGAAAGAAAAAAAAGAATAGACAGAATACCTTTAGGAAGATATGGAAATCCAGATGACTTGATTGGACCAGTTTTATTTCTTATGGCCGATGCATCAAGTTACATGACAGGACAAGATCTTTATGTCGATGGTGGTTTTCTTGCAAAAGGAATTTAATTAACTCCCAAAAAAATTTAGACTATTTGACCAATCTTCTTAAAAAAATATCTTCAATAAATGCTGGATTTTTTAATTTAGAAATATCAAATATAAAATCTGCAATAGTATTTGGAGATATAAACTCAGAAAATTTTTGATTTCTAACTTTTTTTCCCATTTTGGTTTTAATACTGCCTGGGTTGATGTTTGAAATATAAATATTTTTTTTTATAAGTTCTTTATTTAAAGATCTTATAGCTCCTAATAGTGCGTGTTTTGATGCACAATAAGCTATTGTCTTTTCAAAACCATCATAACTTGAAGATGAACCAATACTATAAACTTTTACTTTTTCGTTCTTCGATTTGTGTAGAGATATATATTTTGTAATTAAGATAGTTGGAAATGTGTTGATTAAAAATGTTTTTGATAACTTTTTTGAACTTATAGATTGTATTCCGTCATATTCAAAGGATCCTATACAATTCACTATAATGCGATTTTTGCCAGCTTGTCGAAAAAACTTTTTTATGATTTTATTTATATCTTTTTCTTTAGACGCATCACAGTACAATCCTTTAACAACATCATTTAAATTATTTTTTTTTAATAATCCTAATATTTTGTTAATTTTAGATTTATTTTGTGAAGTAAAATAAACTTGAAAATTTTCAGATAAAAATTTTTTACAAATTTCTAAACCTAAAC
>CACJYQ010000003.1:0-60000 GCA_902597725.1 uncultured Pelagibacteraceae bacterium | reverse complement strand
TACGGGACTATCACCCTCTGTGGTTAGCATTTCCAAACTATTCAAATTTTTTTAACAAAACTACAGGCCTATTCCGCTTTCGCTCGCCACTACTAACAGAATCTCAATTGATTTCTTTTCCTCTGGTTACTTAGATGTTTCAGTTCTCCAGGTTGTCTCTTTAAACCTATGTATTCAGTTTAAAGTACCATATAAAATGGTGGGTTTCCCCATTCGGAAATTTTCGGATCAAAACTTACATACAGCTCCCCGAAACTTATCGCAGTATATCACGTCCTTCTTCGGCTTTCAGTGCCAAGGCATCCGCCACACGCCCTTAAACGCTTGATTTATGCACAGAAAAAAATTCTGTGTTGAATCAAATTTTTATTTGAACATTAGCTAATAAGATTACTAATGTTCGGATATAGATATTGATATTAATTATTATTTATATTCACAATTTTTATAACTAAGTGTTCTGGTGGAGGATAGCGGGATCGAACCGCTGACCTCCTGAATGCAAATCAGGCGCTCTCCCAGCTGAGCTAATCCCCCATGAATTTAAAATTGGTGGGCCGAGAAAGACTCGAACTTTCGACCCCACCCTTATCAAGGGTGTGCTCTAACCAACTGAGCTACCGGCCCCCATGCAAGAGAAACACTAAATTTAAGAAGAGAAATGAGGACGGTCAACATTAACCGTGTAAATTATTTAGAATAAAAAATTAAATTTTTATTCATCCTTAGAAAGGAGGTAATCCAGCCGCAGGTTCCCCTACGGCTACCTTGTTACGACTTCACCCCAGTCGCTGACTATACCGTGGTCAAGGGTTTAAAACCTTGCCTTAAGGTAGAACCAACTCCCATGGTGTGACGGGCGGTGTGTACAAGACCCGGGAACGCATTCACCGTGGCACGCTGATCCACGATTACTAGTAATTCCAGCTTCATGTACTCGAGTTGCAGAGTACAATCCGAACTGAGGTATCTTTTAAGGATTTGCTTAACGTCGCCGTCTTGCTTCCTGTTGTAGATACCATTGTAGCACGTGTGTAGCCCAACACGTAAGGGCCATGAGGACTTGACGTCATCCCCACCTTCCTCCAGCTTATCACTGGCAGTTCTTTCAGAGTGCCCAACTAAATGATGGCAACTAAAAGTGAGGGTTGCGCTCGTTGCGGGACTTAACCCAACATCTCACGACACGAGCTGACGACAGCCATGCAGCACCTGTGTTTCGTCCGGCCGAACCGAAAACTTTAATCTCTTAAAGTCGCGACGAACATGTCAAGTGTTGGTAAGGTTCTGCGCGTATCTTCGAATTAAACCACATGCTCCACTACTTGTGCGGGTCCCCGTCAATTCATTTGAGTTTTAACCTTGCGGTCGTACTCCCCAGGCGGTGTGTTTATCGCTTTCGCTGCGACACTGAAAATAAATTTCCAACGTCTAACACACATCGTTTACGGCATGGACTACGAGGGTATCTAATCCTCTTCGCTACCCATGCTTTCGTTCCTCAGTGTCAGTAATGATCCAGAAAGCTGCCTTCGCAATTGGTATTCTTTCTAATATCTACGAATTTCACCTCTACACTAGAAATTCTGCTTTCCTCTATCAAACTCTAGCTGAAAAGTTTTGATGGCAGTTCCAGAGTTAAGCTCTGGGATTTCACCACCAACTTTTTCAACCACCTACGAACTCTTTAAGCCCAGTAATTCCGAACTACGCTAGGTCCCTTCGTATTACCGCGGCTGCTGGCACGAAGTTAGCCGGACCTTCTTATTCGGGTACAGTCATTTTCTTCCCCGACGAAAGAGCTTTACAACCCAAAGGCCTTCTTCACTCACGCGGCATCGCTGCATCAGAGTTTCCTCCATTGTGCAAGATTCCCCACTGCTGCCTCCCGTAGGAGTTTGGGCCGTGTCTCAGTCCCAATGTGGCTGATCATCCTCTCAAATCAGCTATTGATCAAAGTCTTGGTAGGCCATTACCCCACCAACAAACTAATCAAGTGCGGGCTCATCCAATGGTGCATAAAGCTTTCTCCGTAAAGACTTATCCGGTATTAGCACAAGTTTCCTCGTGTTATTCCAGGCCAAAGGGCAGATACCCACATGTTACTCACCCGTCTGCCACTAAGTATTGCTACTTCGTTCGACTTGCATGTGTTAGGCGTGCCGCCAGCGTACGTTCTGAGCCATGATCAAACTCTCAAGTTTAAAAACGGCGCACACTAGCTTCTATATAAATTCTAAGAATAAAATTTATATAAATGTTGAAGTGTGTACGACAAATTTTGGTAACCTTAACCGTCCACACTTCTCTTCTTAAAATATGTACTTTTTAAATAGCTAATTGAGAAAAACTCAATAAATCCGCACAAATTTATTACTTTAATAATAATTTTGATGAGAAGTTGGATGCTTATAGGCTAAAATTAAGGGAAATCAAGCTTTTAACAATAAAAAAATGAGGAAAAAAACACTATTTTAAAGGGTTTTTTTTGATTTTTCTTGATTGTTAAATTAATAATTGAAATTTCATAAATGCATCAATGTTTAATAAATTAAAATTTAGAATCCAGAATGAGATCATTGCGCTTTTAGCGTTAATCATAATTACAACGGTCTTAACCTTATATTATAATTTTACAAAAAAAAAAATTAACAATGACTATAAACAAATAATTGAAAATGTTTATTTCAAAAAAACAATTAACCATTTTTTTAATAAGTTAGAACCAAGATTTAAAAAGATATCGCACAAAGTTGAAATTGGAGAAACTCTAGATAGTATTCTTGAAAATTACTTAATCGATAAAAAGGAGGTTGAAGTTTTAAAGAAAAAACTGTCAAAAAAAGTAAACATAAATAAACTTAAAGCAAATCAAAAAATTAACCTCACTATAGATCAGAGTAAAAATTCAATTAAAGAATTTATATTTCAAATTTCGAATAAAGAGAGAATTGTTTTAACTCAGGATCTAGAAAATAAAATTTTTAATGAAAGAGTGATACTTACAAAACTAAAAAAGCATATTTACTATAACGAAAATATAATTTTACAAAGCTTATATAAATCTGCCCTGGAAAAAGAAATTCCAGCAGGCATAATAATTGAATTTGCAAGAATTTATGGTTTCCAAGTAGATTTCCAGAGAGATATAAGAAAAAAAGATAAGTTTCAGATTATGTATGAAGTTTTTGTTGATGAAAAAAAAAAAATTATAGAAACTGGTAATATTTTGTTTGCTAATCTAATTTTAAGTGGAGAGGATAATTCACTTTATTATTATGATACTCAAGGTAGCATTGGACATTATGATAAAAACGGAAAAAGTATTCAAAAGGCATTAATGAAGACTCCAATTAACGGTGCAAGGCTTTCATCGCCATTTGGTATGAGAAAACATCCAATAGATGGATTTAATAAAATGCATAAAGGGACTGACTTTGCTGCTCCTTTGGGTACTCCAATCATGGCATCGGGATCGGGTACAATTAAAAAAGCTGGATGGTGTGGTGGTGGTGGAAACTGTGTTGTTATTAAACACAACTCTACTTATCAAACTATTTATGCACATATGTCAAAATTTGCAAAAAGTATTAGAGCTGGTGTAAGAGTTAAACAGGGACAAATAATTGGATACGTTGGCTCTACCGGAAAATCAACAGGGCCTCATTTGCATTATGAAGTGTTAATTAATGGAAAAAGAGTCAACTCACAAACTTTGAAACTTCCCTCAGGTAAAATTTTAAAGGGAGATGAGAGAAAATTATTTGAGACCAAAAAAATTAAATTAGATGTTTTGAAATCAGAGAAAATTATTGGGTTAAATTAATTTTCGAATTTGAATTATTTTTATAAACTCTATTTCTCTTGAGTATTATTTTTTATATCTTCTTGATTACTCAAATCTTGTTGTGGATTAGTTGAATTATCACTCGTTAAATTATTTCTTTTTTGGTAATCTTGATCATTTAAAATTCTTGTAAAATGATCTGCATGTTGAAAGTAATTTTCAGATAGAATTTTATCTCCACTTGATAAAGCCTCTCTAGCTAAATTACTGTACTTTTCAATCAATTTTGATGCGTTATGATTATTTCTACCAGGTAACTTTCTTTGAAAATTTTCATTTTTTGAAAAGTTGTTAACATATTTGGGTCTTTCTCCATTAGATTTGAAGTTTCTATCGTTTCTTCTAAAGCTGTTTCTTCGAGAGTTATTATTTCTGAATGTGACCATTTTATTTTATAAATTTAATTTTCGTGCTTATAATACAACGATTGTTATTAGCTAAATCTTTTGCAACTTTATTTATATAAAAACCATAATCATTTAGCATTTTTTTTACCATTTTTTTTTGATCGTGAGCGATTTCTAAAATTAATTTTCCATTTAGTTTTATCAATTCAGAAGATGTTTTGATAACTTTTCTGATTTCTGATAATCCATCTAAACCGCCATCCAGTGCCAATTTTGGCTCAAAATTTAAAACATCCTTATCTAAATTTTTTAAATCAAACTTTTTGATATAAGGTGGATTAGATACAATTAAATCATATTTGCCCAAATTAAAATTGTCAATATCAGATTTGAACAATTTGAGCCTATTACTTACATTTAGCTTATTAGCATTTTTTTTACATATTTTGATACTATCTTTACTCAAATCCACCCCTTTTCCTAAGAAAAACTTTTTTTCCTTAAGAATCGATAAAATTATACACCCCGACCCGACTCCAATTTCTAAAAAATTGATATTGTGCTTGTTTTTATAAATATTTAACACTTGTTCAACTATTAATTCTGTGTCTGGTCTGGGAATTAAAACTTTATCACTTATCTCAAACTCATATTTCCAGAAAGATTTTTTTCCAATCAAATAGGCTATTGGTTTATTTTTTGAACGACTAATTATAAGGTCTCTAAAAAGTTTGTAATCTTGATTGTTTAATTGTCTATTTAAATTTAAAATAATTTCACTTCTATCCAGATTTAAGACTTTTGACATCAAAATTTCACTGTCTAACAAAGCAGATTTAATATTTTTCTTTTTTAAATCTAAAGATGCATTTTTTAAAGCAGTATCAATATTCATAAAATTTTAATTATTTAAACTTTCCTTTTGTGCCTGCAAAGTTAATGCTTCAATCATCTCATCAAAAACCTCACCTTCAAGAAATTCCTCAAGCTTATGCAAAGTCAAATTTATTCTATGGTCGGTAACTCTACCTTGTGGAAAATTATAAGTTCTAATCCTCTCTGATCTATCACCAGTACCAATCTTACTTTTTCTATCTTGAGATCTTTCTTTCTCTATTCTTGATCTTTCAAGTTCATACAGTCTTGATCTTAGTATTTTCATACCTTTACTTTTATTTTTATGTTGCGATTTTTCATCTTGCTGAGAAACAGATATTCCCGACGGAATATGTGTAATTCTCACTGCGCTGTCAGTGGTATTAACAGATTGTCCACCTGGTCCTCCAGCTCTAAAAACATCTATTCTTAAATCAGACTCATTAATCTTTAAATCAACTTCTTCAGCCTCTGGCAATACTGCCACTGTTGCTGCAGAGGTATGAACCCTACCTTGAGTTTCTGTGTCAGGAACTCTCTGTACTCTATGGACACCGCTTTCATATTTTAATGTTGAATAAATATTAGTGCCTTTAATTGATGCAATCACCTCTTTGAGGCCACCTGCCTCACTCTTTGAAATGGAGATTAATTCAACAACCCATTTTTTTTTATGACTTATTTTTTCATACATCTTAAAGAGATCAGAGGCAAACAAACTTGCCTCTAAGCCACCAGTGCCTGCTCTTATTTCAATTATAGCATTTTTTTTATCAGCTTCATCTTTAGGTAACAAAAATAATCTTAATTTTTTTTCATTATTTTCATGCTCTAACTTTAAATTATTTAATTCTGTTTCGGCCATTTTTATCAATTCTTCATCTGAATTTTCATCTTCTAAAATTTTTTGTATCTCTAGTTTATTTTTTTCGAATGAGATATATTTTTTTGCATTTTTAATAATTTCATTTAAATCTGAATACTCTTTGGATTTTTCAGCAAATAGTTTTTTATCAATTTTACTTGATGACAAATCTTTTTCTAATAATGAATGTTTATCAATTAAATCTTCAATAGTTTTGTTTGGTATCATTTTAATTATTTTTTAACTCAGAAGCTTTTTTTTCTACTTCTAGGACTATTTTATTAATCATGTCTTTGGTCATTACTTTTTCAGACTGCACTCCTGACAAATAAAGCATATTGCTACCTTTGTTGCCCCCAGTTATTCCCACATCGGTCATTGCTGCCTCACCCGGACCATTAACCACACATCCAATTACTGAAAGTGTAATGGGTGTTTTAATATGTGAAAGTTTTTCCTCTAAAATCTTAACAGTTTCAATTACTTCAAACCCCTGTCTTGCACATGAAGGACAGGAGATTATTTTTACACCTCTTTCCCTCAAATTTAAGGATTTTAATATCTCATTTCCGATTTTCACTTCTTCAACTGGATTATCTGATAAGGAAATTCTTATTGTATCACCTATGCCCTCTAATAGTAATAAGCCTATGCCAATAGATGATTTTATACTTCCAGGTATAAAACTCCCTGCTTCGGTTATCCCTAAGTGTAAAGGATAATCAGTAGCTTTTGACAACTGACGGTATGCTTCTATTGACAAGAAAACATCTGAAGATTTCACGCTTATTTTTAAATTGTAAAAATCTTCATCCTCTAAAATTTTTATATTTCTCAAAGCACTTTCCACTAAAGCTTCCGGACAAGGTTCTTTATATTTGTCTAAAATATCTTTTTCTAAAGAACCAGCATTTACTCCTACTCTAATAGAGCAATTGTTGTCTCTTGCAGCTTTAATTATCTCTTTTATTTTATGTGCACTCCCTATATTGCCAGGGTTAATTCTTAAACAACTAGCTCCATTTACTGCTGCCTCAATTGCTCTTTTATAATGAAAATGAATATCTGCAACAATGGGTACTTCAACACTCTTAATGATTTCTTTTAAAGCTTTAGTTGATGACTCATCTGGACAAGACACTCTAACAATATCTGCACCTTCATTATGAATTTCATTTATTTGGTTTATTGTGGCCTTAACATCAGTCGTGAGAGTATTTGTCATTGATTGAACTGTAATAGGATTATTTGCACCCACTTTGACCTTGCCTACGTTTATTTCTTTTGTTTTTCTTCTTTTAATATCTCTGAAAGGTCTAATACTCATTTTTTGTGATCTAACTTAAATTCCTTATGTAGTGCAATCAAGGCTTTTTGGGTATTTTTTTTGTCAATTAAAACTGAAATCTTAATTTCAGAAGTAGAGATTACTTTAATATTAATTTTTTTATTTGCTAATGTCTGAAACATTCTAAAAGTAACACCTGGAGTGGTGATCATACCCACTCCTATCACTGAAATTTTAGAAACACCTTTTTCAAATATTAGTTTTCTATAATTAATAATTTTGTTTTCTTGAATTATTTTTTTTGTTTTATTCAAATCATCAGTCTTAATCGTAAACGTTAAATCTGTCTCTTTTCCATTAGCAGAAATATTTTGAACAACCATATCAACGTTGATTAAATTTTTAGATAACGGTTTAAAAATAGCTGCAGCAACTCCAGGTTTATCTTTGACACCAATAAGTGATACTTTTGAATCATTCTGTGTTGAGGAGATACCAGTAACGATTTTATTATTAATTATATTTGATCTTTTAGTGATTAAAGTTCCAGATTTATTTTTAAACGATGACTTTACTTCAATATCAATTCTATTTAATCTTGCATCTTGTATAGAGACTGGTTGCATAACCTTAGCACCAAGTGAAGCCATTTCCAACATCTCTTCGTAAGAAATAACTTTAATTTTTTTTGCTTTTTTTAATTTGTTTGGGTCAGTTGTGTAAATTCCTTCAACATCAGTGTAAATTATACATCTTTCAGCTTTAAAAAATTTAGCAAGCATAATTGCACTTGCATCAGATCCACCTCTTCCAATTGTTGTAATTCTATTATCATTATTAACTCCTTGAAATCCAGTTATAATTGGTATGCCACCATCTCTTAAATATTTAATTATTTTAACTTTATTAATTTGATTTATTCTTGAATTTTTATAGGTACCTACTGTAAGAATTGGCACTTGCCAGGATAACCAAGATCTAGATTTATAACCTTTATGTATCAATCTTCCTGCTATTAAAGAGCAAGCCACTTGTTCCCCCGTGGATACTAAAACATCATGCTCAGAAATAGAAAAGTTGTTACTTATTTCGTAAGACTTTTTTATCAACTCATTTGTCACACCGCTCATGGCTGATGAAACAACAACAACCTTATAATTTTTTCTTTTATAATCTGCAATAATTTCAGCAACTTTTTTAATTTTTTTAATTGTTCCAACTGATGTGCCCCCAAATTTTAATACTACAATTTTCATGATAAACTATTCTCTAAATTTAAAAAATATTGAATAAATACATGTTGAATATAAAGTCAACTTACTAATGAAAAATAACACAATAAATAAAAAAGAAATAGAAAAATTTTCTAAAATTGCTGAAGAATGGTGGAATCCTGAAGGTAAATTTAAACCACTACATAAATTTAACCCTATAAGAATTTCCTATATTAAAGAAAATATAATACAGACATTTAAATTAGAAAATAAAAAAACCCCGTTAGAAAATATAAAGATACTAGACGTAGGTTGTGGTGGCGGATTATTATCAGAACCAATGTGTAGATTGGGTGCTACAGTTACTGGAATTGATGCATCTGATAAAAATATCAGTGTTGCTAAGTTACATTCTGAAAAAACTAATCTTAAAATAAACTATTATTGTTCATCCCCTGAAAAATTAAAGATTAAAGATAAATTTGACGTGATTTTAAATATGGAAATAGTAGAACATGTTGAGGACGTAAATTTTTTTTTAGAGTCATGTAATAATCTTTTGAAAAAAAACGGTATCATGTTTGTGGCTACCTTAAATAAGACTTTGAAATCATATATTTTTGCTATTGTTGGAGCTGAGTATATACTACGCTGGCTTCCAATCGGAACACATGAGTGGGAAAAATTTTTAAAACCTGAGGATTTAATTTCAATACAAAAAAAATATAATTTGAAATTAGATAAAATTAATGGAATGAGTTTTAATATTTTGAAAAATGAATGGAGTGTTAGTGAAGATAAGTCTGTAAATTATATTGCAAAATTTATTAAAAATTAATTATTTTTATTTTCGACCCATGGTATCATTTGCGTATCAATACCTTCCTCTTTAAGTTCTTTTATGTCTTTCTTGGATGCGGTTCCATAAATACCCCTGCCATTTTTTTTTTCTTTATAATGTATTGATCTTGCTTCATAAGCGAAATTTTCACCAACATAATCAAAATTATTTTTTATGAATTTTTGATATTTATCAATGATTTTTTTTATTTTTTGATGCTTTAATAAATCTTTTTTCTCATTTTTATCTCTAAAAGTTTTATTGATCAATTTTGGAGCCATAAGACCTTTTTCAACTCTGAGTGACCCACATCTATGACAATTAATCAATTCCTTTTTTTTGAGTTTATCAAACTCCAATGAAGACGCGAACCAACTGTCAAAAATTAAATCACATTTTTTACACACTAAATTATATTTAATCATGCTATTTATATAACTATTGATTAAGAAAATTTCAACATTACTAGCTTCGATAATCTGTATTAATATTTATATACTCTTTGGTTAAATCCATAGTGTAAACGGTAAAACTTCTTTTTCCATTTCCAATATCAATACTAATATTAATTGCAGAACTTTTCATATAATTTTTAACTTCAGTTTCATTATACTGACTGTAGATTTTTCCCTTATTAATAATAATTAACTCTCCAAACTTAATAGATAGTTTACTCAAATTTATATCTACATTTGATTTTCCGACTGCCATAATTATTCTTCCCCAGTTTGGATCTTCACCAGCAATTGCAGTTTTTACTAAAGGAGAGTTTGCAATTGAAAAACCTATTTTCTTTGCGTCATTTTCGGTTTTTGCGTTTAACACATTAAGAGTTATAAATTTTGAAGCACCTTCTCCATCTGCTACCACCCTTTTTGCTAGATTTAACAAAACTTTATTTAATGACTCATCAAAAGATTTAATTTTTTTATCGGCTATACTTTTTATAAGTGAATTTCTTGCCTTTCCAGTAGAAAAAATTGAAATCATATCATTTGTGCTAGTATCTCCATCACACGAAATAGCATTAAATGTATTTTCAACATTCTTTTTTAATAATTTTTTTAATACATCATTAGATATGTCAGCATCAGTGAAAATATAACCTAATGTTGTTGCCATATTAGGCTGAATCATTCCAGAGCCTTTTGCAATTCCATAAATTTTCACTAAAGTATTGCCAATTTTACATTCCTCCATTGCTATTTTAGGTTCAGTATCAGTAGTCATTATTGCTGAAGCTGCCTTTATCCAAATATATTTATTTTGAGTATATTTTATATTCTTTATAAGATCGGGGATTTTGGATTTTATTTTTTCTTCAGGAAACTTTTCTCCAATAGTTCCTGTACAACCAAAGATTATATTTTTTGACTTAATAATTTTTGGATCATCCTCATCTTCTTTTTGTTTTTCTGTTAAACATTTTGAAACAAAGTCTGCAAGATGTTGCATGCTTCTATAACCTTGTTCGCCAGTAAATGAATTGGCATTTCTAGTATTTATTAAGAGTGAAAATATTTTTTGAGATTTTTGATTTAAATTCCATTTAATATTTTCTGATAAAATTTTAGATTGGGTATAAACTGAAGCAAAATTTGCGCCATCACGAAAATAGAACATAGCTAAATCATCTCTATTAGAATTGTATAAATTTGCACTAACGGAAGATATAGAAAGACCATCAAGATGATCAAGATCTTGAAATTGGCCCATTTTTCGACTCTGAGATTTCGAAGCTAAAAAGTTAGATAAATTAATTCCCATGATGTTTAAAATTTAAATTAAATAACTATATTAAAAGTTGTAATTAAAATGTATATCAAAAACTAATGTTAAATCCTCTAAACTTTATTTCTAGATTTATCAAATCTGGCAATCAAAAAGAGCTTGATAGAATTGGTAAAATTGTAAAACAAATCAATCTTTTAGAAGAAAATGTCAAAAAACTTGAAGATGGTGACTTTCCAAGGGAAACTTTAAGATTAAAACAAAAGATTAGCGACGGTTCATCTCTAAATGATATTTTACCAGAGGCTTTTGCATTAGTACGAGAAGCCTCTCATAGAACTAGAGGTGAAAGACATTTTGATGTTCAAATGATTGGTGGAGTTGTTTTGCATGAAAGTAAAATAGCAGAAATGAGAACTGGTGAAGGTAAAACTCTAACTATAGCTTTGGCTGCATATTTAAATGCACTTGAGGAAAAAGGAATTCATATTGTAACAGTAAATGATTATCTTGCAAAAAGAGATTCGATTGAGATGGGGAAGATTTACAACTTTTTGGGTTTATCTTCTGGTTTCATAAATAATGATCAAAATGATGTTGAAAGGAAAAAAAATTATAATTGTGATATTACCTATGCAACCAATAGTGAACTAGGTTTTGATTATCTAAGAGACAACATGAAATACTCAAAAGATGAAATGGTTCAAAGACTAAATAATTTTGCGATTGTAGATGAAATAGACTCTTGTTTGATTGATGAAGCTAGAACCCCTCTAATAATCTCTGGAGCTGCAGAGGATAAAACTAATCAATATATTGCTATTGATAAAATTGTGAAATTATTAAATGAAAAAGATTATGAAATTGATGAAAAAGACAAGAATATTCTTTTAACAAATGAGGGTATTAATCATATTGAAAATTTATTTTCAAATGCAGGTATATTAAAAAATAATAATTTCTATGACCCTGAAAATTTGGATTTAGTTCATTTTGTAAATCAAGCTTTAAGAGCAAATCATTTATTTAAAAAAGACAAAGATTACCTCATTAAAGATAACAGTATTAAAATCGTAGATGAATTAACAGGTCGAATTCTTGAGGGCAGGAGGTTTGGGGACGGCCTTCATCAGGCGATAGAAGCCAAAGAGAAAATTGAGATTCAAGCTGAAAATCAAACTTTAGCTTCTATTACTTACCAGAATTATTTTAAACTTTATAAAAAGATATCAGGATGCACAGGAACAGCTGCCACAGAGGCGGAAGAGTTTTTTGAAATCTACAATTTGAATGTAGTTGTAATTCCAACCAATAAAAAGATGATCAGGAAAGATTTCAATGACCAAATTTTTCGAACTGAAGAAGAAAAAAATAATGCAATAATTAAAAAAATCAAAGATTGTCACAAAAACGGTCAGCCTCTTTTAGTCTTCACATCTAGCGTGAGTAAATCTGAGATATTTTCAAAATTGCTTGAGCAGGAAAAAATTAAGCACATTGTGTTAAATGCAAAGAATCATGAAAATGAAGCAGAAATTATAGCTAATGCTGGTAAAGCCAAATCAGTAATAATTACGACGAGTATTTCTGGTAGAGGTGTAGATATCCAATTAGGAGGAAAAAAAGGATCAATAGAGGACGATCAACTCAAAAAAAATAAAGATTATATTAAATCTATAGGAGGTTTATTTGTTATTGGAACTGAAAGAATGGAGTCTAGAAGAGTAGACAATCAAGCAAGAGGAAGATCGGGCAGACAAGGAGACGAGGGTAGCTCCATTTTTTATGTAAGTTTAGAGGATGATCTTATGAGAATTTTTGGATCCGAGTCTATGAACAATATTCTTCAAAAACTTGGTCTCAAAGACGGTGAAAGTATAGATCATCCTTGGATAAATAAAGCCCTAGAGAGGGCACAACAAAAAGTTGAAGCAAGAAATTTTGATATCAGAAAAACTCTTATAAAGTTTGACAATGTTTTAAATGATCAAAGGCAAGTAATATTTTCTCAAAGAAAAGATGCTATGGATAGTGAAAAAATTTTTGATTATTCGGATAATTTTTTATCAGAAATAGTTGACAACTTAATAAGCCTAAAAATTCAAAAATTATCAAGTCCAAAAAATAATGAGTTTAACAATAAATTAAAGGCTATTTTTGGAAAGAGTCTAAACGATGATGAATATGATAAATTAATATCTTTAACTGATACAAAATTAAGAGAGAAAATTTTTGAAAAATTCAAATATGCTAGAGAAGAAAGGTCTAAAATTCTGGGAGAAAATCAATCAAAAGATTTAGAAAAAAGAATTCTTTTACAATCCATCGATTTTAATTGGAAATCACACATCCAATACTTAGAACAATTAAGACAAGTTGTGGGTCTTAGATCATACGGACAAAGAGATCCTCTCGTAGAATATAAAAAAGAAGCTTTTGATTTATTTTCAAATTTACTAGATAAATTAAAACTTGATTATGTAAAAATTTTGATAAATCTTAAAGTTTATAATGAACCGACTGAAAAAATAAACCAAAGCCTGTTAAAAGAAAAATTTAAAAACCTTGGTAAGAAAATAAGTAGAAATGATCCTTGTCCGTGTGGATCTGGTAAAAAATTTAAGAAATGTTGTGGAGCTCTATAGAATAAATAAAGTCAGTGCGGCTACAATAACTAAAGTTGCTACAGCAATTGCAATATTTTTTTTAGATTTAATTATTTCTTTAAAATCTAATCCAGAGGTTTGAATAGCGCTTAGACTTTCAGGACTAGATATAAATCCTTTGCTTCTTCCAATTTTTAAAAACTTATCTTTTCTATGATTAAGAATTTCTTTAGCAGTTAAAGTTTTGAAATAATCTAAATTTTGAGAAATAGAATTCCTTATATTCTTTAAAATCATATCTCTATCTCTATGAGCACCACCTAAAGGTTCTGGAATTATTTCATCAATAATATTTAGCTCTAATAAGTCTTTAGCAGACAGTTTCATTGCTTTTGCAGCATCGAGCATTTTTTTTGGGTCTCTCCATAATATTGTTGCACATCCCTCGGGTGATATTACTGAATAAATCGCATTCTCAAGCATTAAAACTTTATTTGAAGATGCAAGAGCTATGGCTCCACCTGAACCACCTTCACCTATTACTATAGCTAAAGTTGGAACCTTAAGTTTCATGCAACACTCGATTGACTTGGCGATTGCCTCTGCTTGTCCTCTCTCCTCTGCACCTACTCCTGGATAAGCGCCTGGTGTATCTATAAAAGATATAATAGGAATATTAAACTTATCTGCTAGTTCCATTAACCTAATAGTTTTTCTGTAACCCTCTGGCCTCATCATGCCAAAATTTCTCTCAATTCTAGTTTCTAAGTTTTCACCTTTTTCTTGACCAATTACTAATACTGATCGACCATTAAATTTTGCAAAACCTGTAATAACCGATTTGTCTTCTCCATAATATCTATCACCTTCTAACGAGATAAAGTCCTCAAACAAGTTATCAATAAAAAACTTTGATTTAGGTCTATCCTCGTGCCTCGCAACTAATGTAATTTGCCAGGGATCTAAATTCTCATAAATATTTTTTAGCTTCTCATCAATTTCTTCTTGAGTTTTAGAAATTTTTTTTGTATCGACTTCTGACAAGCCTTCTTGATTAAAAGGATCTTTTAATTTCTCTAATTCATTTTCAAGATTTTTAATATCTGTTTCAAAGTTTAAATAATTCTTCATTTTATATGATTACACTTATATAAGAAAAATGACAATAAAATGTCTATGATACTATTATGTAATTGACTTAAATAAGCTAGAGTTTAAATATCCCTCCATGACATCAAAATATCATTCTGTGAATAATCTTAAAGTATCAGAGGAATTATTACTTTTTGTAAATAATGAGTTATTTGATGGTACTGATATTTCTCCTGAAAAATTTTGGAAAGATTTTGACAAAGCAGTTCACGAACTAACACCTAAAAATAAAGAATTAATTAGTTTTAGAGAGTCACTGCAAAAAAAAATTGATAAATGGCATATTGATAACAAAGGAAAAGATATTCAAATTAAAGAATACAAAAATTTTTTAAAAGAAATTGACTACTTAAAAGATGAGGGTCCAGATTTTAAAATTGAAACAAGTGATATTGATGAGGAGATCGCTACAATAGCAGGGCCTCAATTAGTTGTTCCAATTATGAACGCTCGTTACGCTTTGAACGCTGCAAATGCAAGATGGATGAGTTTGTACGATAGTTTGTATGGAACTGATGTAATCGAAACATCTGAAGACAGCACCTCAGAAAGATACGATCCAGAACGAGGAGAGCTTGTAATTAGGTATGGTAGAGAATTTTTAGATAAATATTTCACTTTAAAAGATTTTAGCTGGAGAAAAATAACAGGATTCGCTATTCAGAATAAAGAATTAAAAGTGTTAAAAGGTGTTGATGTAACAACTCTAAAAGATGAAAATAAATTTATTGGTCATCGAGGTGAAGCAGATAACCCTTCAGCAATAATATTAAAAAATAACAATCTACACATTGAAATATTAAAAAATCCAAGAGCTTTTAGTGCTCAACAGGATCATGCAGGCATAAGTGACATAATATTAGAGTCTGCTGTATCTACAATATGTGATAATGAAGACAGTGTTGCAGCAGTAGATGCTCAAGATAAAGTGATTTGTTATAGAAATTGGCTTGGATTGATGAAAGGAGATCTAGTAACAAGATTTGAGAAAGAGGGAAAAATTTTAGAAAGAAAACTTAATCCAAATAGAAGTTACATTTCAAAAAAAGGGAAAGGGTTAAAATTACACGGCAGAAGTCTTCTGTTAATTAGGAATGTTGGTCATTTGATGACTAATCCCTCAATAATATTGAAAGATGGGAGTGAAATTCCAGAGGGATTAATGGATGCCTTTATAACAACAGCAGCAGCTCTTCATGATACAAAAAAAAAAGGAAATTCAAGGACTGGCTCAATATATATTGTAAAACCAAAAATGCATGGCCCAGATGAAACAGCATTTACCAATGAAATTTTTACTAAAGTTGAAGAAGTATTAAAATTAAAAAAATACACTTGCAAAATTGGAATTATGGATGAGGAGAGAAGAACTTCGGCAAATCTCAAAGAATGTATTAGAACCTTAAAACACAGAGTTTTCTTCATAAATACAGGTTTCCTTGATCGTACAGGTGATGAAATGCATACATCAATGGAGGCTGGACCAATGATTAAAAAGGGTGATATGAAATCCTCGAAATGGATTGGGGCTTATGAGAATAACAATGTTGATATAGGTTTGGCCTGTGGATTTTCAGGTAAAGCTCAAATCGGTAAGGGAATGTGGGCTATGCCTGATAAAATGAGAGACATGCTAGATCAAAAAACTGGTCATCTTAAAGCTGGAGCGAATTGTGCATGGGTTCCATCTCCAACCGCAGCAGCTCTTCATTCTTTACATTATCACGATATAAATATTTTCGATGTTCAAAAAAAGTTGTCAAAAAGAGACAAGGCTAAAATCGATGATTTACTCACTATCCCTATTGCAGATAGACCAAATTGGTCGGTTGATGAGATCAATAAAGAAATTTCAAATTCCGCCCAGACGTTACTTGGTTATGTTGTAAGATGGATTGATCAAGGTGTAGGTTGCTCCAAAGTACCAGACATAAATAATATTGGCTTAATGGAAGATAGAGCAACCTTAAGAATTTCTTCTCAACATATTGCAAACTGGGTACATCACGGTGTTACAACAAAAATGCAAGTTATGGAAATAATGAAAGAAATGGCAAAAATTGTGGATAAACAAAATGAGAATGATCAAAATTACATTAAAATGAGCTCTGATTACGATAGGTCCGTAGCATTTCAAACTGCATGTGAACTTATTTTTAAGGGGAAAGATCAGCCTTCAGGATATACAGAACCATTATTACATTTAAATCGATTAAAAAAAAAATCAGCTTGAATTAGAATTTAGTTTAGATCTATTTTTAAAAGCAGAAAGAAGTGTGCCATCATCAAGATTTTCAATTTCTCCACCAATAGGCAACCCTTGAGCTAATTTTGTGATCTTAACATCTAAATTTGATAAACTGTCCTGAATATAAAAAGCTGTCGTTTGGCCCTCAACTGTTGCACTAGTTGCTAAAATAACTTCATCAATTTTCTCTTTCTTTACTCTTTCAATCAAAGAATTGATTAATAAATCCTCTTTTTTATTACCAGCAGATGAGATCGTTCCACCTAAAATATGAAAATACCCTTGAAAAATATTTGAATTTTCAATCGACCACTGATCAGCAATATCTTCTACTACACAAATTTTTTTAAATTTATTTTTTGTGCTTTCACAATTTGAGCATCCAGCTAAATTAGACTTTAAGGTGCCACATAAATTACATCTCACAACGTTTTTATAAACTTGAGCCAACGTATTCGCTAAAGGTTTTACAAGCTCATTTCTGTTATTTACTAATTTTAAAACAATTCTTTTTGCTGATTTAGGGCCTAAACCAGGCAACTTTGATATCAACTTAATAAGTTCTTCTATCTCTGAGATATTTTGCATCTACTATAGTGGCCACTTAAATCCAGGTATCCCAAGTCCACCTGTCGCTTTTGAAATTTCTTCAGCTGTTTTTGTTTTGAGTTGTGACTTAGCACTATTATGTGCTGCAACTATTAAATCTTCTATTATAGTTTTTTCTTCTTTCATAATTTCCTCTGATAATTTGATAGATTGCATCTCTCCTTCGCCGTCCAGAATTACTTTTACTGAGTTTGAGCCTGAAACTCCCTCTACTCTTATTTCCTTAATTTTTTTTTGACTTTCTTTCATTTTAGACTCAAGTTCTTTTGCTTTATCTAAAATTTTTGTAAAATCAGTCATCAACATCATCCTCTTTTTTATTTAAATTTACATCGATTAATTCAGCATCAGGAAAATTTTTTATTACATCTTTGTAAATTTTTGAATTTTTTGCCTCTTCCATTAAAGATTTCTTTATTTTCTGTTCTTTTTCCTTCATTGAAATGTCACCTTTTAATTTACTAAATGAAATAATCCATCTTTCACCTGTCCAATCAAAAAGTTTTGAGGAAAGATCTTTAACGAAACTTTTATCTAAATTTTCATTAAAAGATATCTCAATCATATTTTTTTCAAATTTTACAAGATTGACATTTTTTTCCAGTTCATACTTTAGTTTAATTTCTTTTTTATCAACACAAGTCTGTATTAATTTTTCAAAACTATTAATAAATATTTTTTTTTCAGATTTTATTTCTTTATGAATTTCTGGTTTACTTTTTTCCTCTTGATAAATATTCTTAATTTGATTTATTGGTTTTGATTGATTATTAATTTCTTTATCTACAACTGAATTTTCGCTTTCAGAATTTTTATCAGTATTTTTTTCTAATTTTATCGAACTTAAATGCATTAACCTTAGCAAAAACATTTCCATTGATAAATGTTGATTTGAAACTATGTTAAGTTCATCGAGAGTTGAAATTGTAAATTGCCAGAATAAAATCAATACACTTGAATCTAGATTTTTATTTAAATCTTTAATTTTTTGAAATTCTTGATCATTTAATGAAAAATTTGTACTTTCTAAGGTTAATGACTCTATATTTTTAAAGTAATAAAGTAATTCTAAAAAATCATTAATGAAGATCTTTGGTTCAACACCTTGGTCATAAATTTTTCTATAAATCTCTATAACTTTAGTCTCGTCTCCTTTAAGAATAAATTCAAATAAATCGATTAACTGTGATTTATCAAAAAAACCAAAAATTTTTTGAGCTGATTTTAAATCTAGTTGAGTTTTTGAGTCTAAAGTCAGCAATGCTCTATCTAATAAGGATAGTGCATCTCTTACTGAACCTTCGGAAATTTTTACTATTAATTTTAATGCATCATCAGTGATTTTGCCTCCCTCCTTATCCTTAATTTTTTTGATGTAACTGAATAATTCAAAAGATTTAATTCTTGATAAATCAAATCTTTGACATCTAGATATAACTGTGACTGGAATCTTTTTAATTTCAGTTGTAGCAAAAATAAACTTTAAATATTCTGGAGGTTCTTCTAAAGTTTTCAACAAAGCATTAAATGCTTGTTTACTCAACATATGAACCTCATCAATTATAAAAATTTTATACTTTGATGAAGTTGGTCCATATCTTGAAAATTCTATTAATTCTCTTACATCGTCAACACCAGTTCTGCTCGCAGCATCCATTTCTAAAACATCAATGTGATTAGAATTAGTTATCGCCTGACAGTTATCACATTTATTTTGACAATTTTTTTGAATTCCATTTTTACAATTAAGTGCCTTCGCAACTATTCTTGCTATAGTAGTTTTCCCTACTCCTCTTATTCCAGTAAATAAATATGCATTAGGAACTTTATTAGCCACTATTGAATTTGTTATGGTTTCTGCAACCACATCTTGACCAATAAGATCATCAAAATTTTGTGGTCTATATTTAAGTGCTAATACTTTTGAATCATTGCTCATATTTACGAGGAGACTAGAACCTGAAAAACTGTCTTTACGACTGCTTCCGTTAAGATCTGGTCGGGTTCAAGCAGCATCCACCTCTAGCCTCCAAAACTATTATAACAGTAATAATTTCTTATCTACAAGAAAAGTTATTTATTTATTTCTCGTTGTTTGTCGGCTTCAAAAACACCTAGGACGTGAAAATCTTGACAATGTAATCCTAAGTCCTCAAGTGATTTTTGTACTCTTGGTTCTTCAATATGACCATCTAAATCACATAAAAAGAAAAAAGAGTCGAAAGAATTTTTTTCAGGATAACTTTGTAACTTAGTTAGATTTACTCCATTGATAGCAAACCCTCCTAAAGATTGATATAAAGCCGCGGGTTTGCTTTTTAATTTAAATAGAAAGGAAGTAATATATTTTTTTCCACTAAACTCTGGTTGTGATATATTTTTACCCATAACAAGAAATCTTGTTAAGTTTCCTTTTTCATTTTCTATATTATTTTTTATAATTTCTAAATTATATGTTTTAGCACTTAATGATGATGCTATTGCAGCTTTGGTTTTGTCTTTACTTTTTGAAACCATCTCTGCAGATCCAGCTGTGTCAGCTCTTACATGTTCAGTAAGTTTATTTGATTTTATAAATTTTGAACATTGTGATAGTGCTTGGGCATGAGAGTAAACATCCTTAATTTCTGAAACTTTTGTTTTAGGTAAACCCAATAGATTATGTTCTATTTTTTGAAAATACTCAGCATAAATATTTAACCTATATTCAAAAATTAAATATTCAATTCCTATGTTGCCCGTAATCCTATTGGACTCTGGAATGATAATTTTTGAATTTGTATCTTTTGATGCTTGAGCAAAACAGTCATCAAAGGTTTTACAGGGCACTACTTCAGCATTAGAGTCTATAGATAAAGCAGCTAAGTGAGAATATGCCCCGAAAGTTCCTTGAAAATAAATTTTACTCATTACGACTTATATTCCATTATTTTTTTTATAGCCATAAAATCTTCCTCGGTATCTACCCCAATCGGCGATGATTTAGCAAGAGCTACATTGACATTAATGTTATTATCTAATGCTCTTAACTGTTCCAATCTATTTTCAATTTCATTTTGAGACTGTTTGAGAGAAATAAATCTTTTTAATATTTCTACATTATAACAATAAATTCCTAAATGATGATAAGCCTGATTATTTTCTTTATCTAATTTTCTCATAAAATTTATCGCTCGAGGAAATTTTGTGTCATCTAAACTTTCTTCTGTTATTACCTTAACAATATCGTGATTTTCAAAAACCTTTTTGTTGTTGATTTTTGCTGCTAAAGTTCCTAAATCACGCTTGGTCTGGATCATATGCTTATTTAATTTTTGAATATCCTCAATATTCATCAGTGGTTCATCTCCCTGTAGGTTCATGATTAAATCTATATCTGTTCTACCTAGCTTTACAAAAGCTTCGTAAATTCTATCTGTTCCTGTTTTGTGATTATTGTTTGTCAAAATTGCTTCTCCACCATTTTTTTTCACATCTTCGATAATTTCTTGATCTTCCGCAGCAACAAATACCTCTCCAATATTAGCTTCTTGAGCTTTTTTATAAACATGAGAAATGATTGATAATCCCTTAATTTTAAGCAAGGGTTTACCTGGTAATCTTGATGCTGATAATCTGGAGGGAATTATAACTAATGTCTTCATTTTTCTTTTAATTTTTCATTACAATATAAATAGAGGCAAAAATGTACATTAAAAATATAAGCAATTTTATACTTATAGTGCTATATGTTCGAAATAATTTTAATAAATGGATTCTTTCGAGCTAAATAAAATAATTGCTGCAATATTAATGGTAGCCCTTCTAATAATAGGTATTGGAAAGCTTTCAAATGTTATTTTTCATGTTGAAAAGCCTGAAACCCCTGGTTACTCAGTAGAAGTAGAGCAAGCTACTGTTGTGAGCTCACAAACAAGCTCGCAACCGACTGAAGACAAAGTTGATATCGCTTCATTAATTGCTATGGGAGATATTGCTACAGGAGAAAAGGTTTTTAAAAAGTGTGCTGCGTGTCATTCTATAGTTAAAGGTGGAAAGAATAATATTGGTCCAGCATTATATAATGTTGTTGGGAGAGATGTAGGTGCAGTAAGTGATTATAAATATTCTAAAGCTCTTGCTTCCTATGGAAAAGCATGGACTTTTGAGGAGCTTAATGGATACCTATTAAAACCAGCTAAATGGATTAAAGGAACTAAAATGGCTTTCGCAGGATTGAGAAAAGAAAAAGATAGGGCTTCTGTTATTTTATATTTAAATCAAAATTCTGATAATCCATTGCCATTACCTTAATTTTCCAAAACAATAAAGTAATATAGATTTTTGAACATGTACTCTATTAAGTGCCTGTTGCCAAACTTTAGATTGCTTGCTCTTAAAAACATTTTCATCAACTTCACTTCCTCTTGGAAGACAGTGTAAAAATATAGCTCTTGGACATTTTTTCATAAGATTTTTACTAATCTTAAAATTTTTGAAATCTCTTAATTTTCTTTTTTTATTAACTTTATCATTCATTGATATTACTTTGTCCGAGAAAATTACATCAGCTCCTTCAACTGCTTTTTTTGGATCATTATAAAACGTAATTTTATTTTTATTTTTTTTAATGTAATTCATCATACTTTTATTAGGTTGATATTTTTTTGGACAACCAACTTTTAATTTAAAAGAGAACTTAATTGAGGCAGCAATCAAAGAATTTAAAACATTATTTGAGTCTCCAATCCAAGTAATATTTAATTTAGATATTGGTTTTTTTTTAATTTCCTCAACTGTAAATACATCTGATAAGATTTGTGTTGGATGAGAAGATGGGCTTAATCCATTAATAATTGGAATTGTTAAATGCTTTTTAAATTCCTCCAACTTTTCGTCATTATCAGTTCTTAACATAAAAGCATCACCAAAATTTGACAAAATCTTAGCAGTATCTTCAATGCTTTCGCCTCCTTTAGATAAATGCAGTTCATCCGGTCTCAAAGTCAAAGTTCTTCCTGAGAGTTGAGAGATAGCTAAAAAAAAGGACAAGCGAGTTCTTAAACTCGATTTTTCAAACATTTGAATCAATAATTTTCCTTTTAAAGGTGTTCCTTTATCAGGATCAAGATTATTAAGCTTCTTTCTTACAATTTTTCTTTTTTTTGCGTCAATTAAAATTCTTCTTAGATCTTTTGCTGGAATATCTTCAAGGTTAATAAAATGTTTCATTTTATTTAAGTTCTGCGCAAACTTTGTTGATAATCTTTAGTGCTTGATCTATTTCTTTTTTTTTTACATTGAGTGGAGGTAAAACACGAACAACCTGGTCAGCCGCTCTTATAGTTAATAATTTATTATCCATCAATTTTTTGATAAAATTAGTTTGATCTTTGTAAAGTTGAATTCCGATTAATAATCCTCTTCCTCTTATTTCTTTAATAATTTTGGGGTACTTTTCTTTAAGCTTATTTAAATTGGAGAGAAAATATTTAGAGGATTTTTTTACATTATTTAGAAATTGCTTTGTAGAAACTATATCCATTACAGTGTTTCCAACTGCCATTGCCAAAGGGTTTCCTCCAAAAGTGGAGCCGTGCGTGCCTGGTGTCATACCAGCAGCAACTTTTTTATTCATAAGAATTGCTCCAATTGGAAACCCACCACCAATTCCTTTAGCAATTGGGACTATATCAGGTTTTACTTTTGATTGCTCAAAAGCAAAAAAATCACCTGATCGTGAAATTCCACATTGCACTTCATCCAATATAAGTAATATTTTTTTCTTGTTACACAATTTTCTCAACTCTTTTAAGCAAAAGTCAGGAATCACGTTGATCCCACCTTCCCCCATAATTGGTTCAACCATAATTGCTGCTGTATTTTTAGTGATCTTTTTTTTTAAAGATCTATGATCTCCAAATGAAAAATGATCAAACCCAGAAACTTTAGGTCCAAAACCCTCTGTCATTTTTTTAGATCCACTTGCAAAAATTGCTGCAATTGTTCGTCCATGGAATGAATTTTTAACACATAAAATTCTGTTTTTATGTGGTTTTCCAATAAAATAAAAATATCTTCTAGCTACTTTTATTGCTGCCTCTGTAGCCTCTGCTCCACTATTTTGAAACATAACATAATCTGCAAATGTTTTTTGGCATATTTTTTTTGCCAATTTTTCTCCTTCTGGAATTTGAAAGGCATTTGAAACATGCCAAAGTTTTTTTGACTGATTGTTTATTGCTTTTACTAATTTTGGATGAGCGTGTCCTAGAGAATTAACTGCTATACCTTGAACAAAATCTAAATACTTTTTATTATCTTTTGAGTATAAGAAACTTCCTTTTCCATACTTAAAAGAGATTTTTTTTCTATTATAATTTTTTGCTAAATAGCTCATAAAAAGTTTTATAATACTCTTCTATATTCTAAGAATATGTTGATACAAGTATCGATTGAAAATTCTAAGAAAATTTTTGTGAATAACTTAAATTAATTTCTTGTTAAATAACAAAAGATAACACTATATGGTATTTGTTATATTTTATAATACATTATATGGTTAAATAATGAGTTGGAATGACGAAAAAGTTGCTAAACTAAAGGAATTGTGGGGCAAAGGAAATACAGCTAGTCAGATAGCTGAGATAATTGGTGGAATAAGTCGTAACGCAGTTATTGGTAAAGCTCATAGATTAAATCTTTCCGCAAAAATAAAAACTAGAGCAGCATCAGCAAATCAAAACTTTAAATCTAATAACGAGGATACGCGAATAAAATCAAGGAGAGGCAAGAGAAGTAAATTTAAATCTCTGATAATCGAAAAAGACTTTGAGCCAGAAAATCCTAAGCAACTAGAGCAATTAGATGATAATTCTTGTAAGTGGCCAATTGGCCACCCTAATGAAAAATCATTTTACTTTTGCGGTAGAACATCATTAAAGGACTTTTCTTACTGTAAGCTGCATTTATTATATGCATATCAGCCTAAAGGTAAAAAAGAAGATGGAGGTGAGAAAGATGACGTTCAAAATTATATTAATAAAAAAGTCCAAACGGGTTAGTAAAATTTTTAATTTTATTTTTTAAGACCCTCTGATTTATATTTATTTGTCGAAAACTGACCCCCATCTCTCCACATAAAAGAATATTTTTCAACTTCATCTTTAAAAAATAATTTACTTGGAACCCCAATTTCAAAATTTGTCTTATATTTGCCAGATGAAATATTATCATATTTTAACAATCTAAGCTGGTCTTCTGTAAGTAAAGGTTTGGGCATTAACTGCAAAAATTTTGCAGTTAATTTTGCTATAGGTGTTGGAAAAGGTAATAAAAATCTTTTTTTATTGATTAAGCCTAAAAGAATTTGCAAAATTTCTTTAAAAGTCAATACCTCTGGCCCAACACACTCTATTACTTGTGTTTCAACTTTATTTGTTAAAATATAATAAATGATTTCTGTTAAATCAGTACAATGTATTGGCATAAATTTAGTTTTTCCGGAGTAATATAGTGGGAAAATAGGTAATCTATTTAATAGTGTCATAAACTGGGTACTGAAATTATCAGAATTTGAAAAAACTATAGAAGGTCTTAGTATTGTACTTTTAGGGAAATTATTTAATATATTATTTTCTCCTTCAAGTTTTGAGATCGCATATTTAGAGTCTGTAGCTTCATTTATACCAAGAGCTGAAATATGAATAAAATGTTTAAGATTATATTTCTTGCACAGTTTTGCTAAAATAGTTGGAAAAACTGTGTGAATATTTCTAAATGTGTTTCCTCTTTTTTTTTCATATAAAATCCCAATTAAATTAATGCAAAAATCAGCATCTTTAAAAAGTGTTTCAATTTTTTTTTCTTCAAAAATATCCGCTTCTTTAATATCTATATATCCAGCATTCCCTTGGGTTTTTATTTTCAAACCTTTTTGATGAACATTCCTTGTTACAACAGTAACTTTAATGTTATTTTTTGTAAGTTTTCTAATTAGGAAACTTCCAATTTGGCCACTTCCGCCAAAAATTAGACAATTTTTTGCTTTCATATATAAACACTTATTAAAAAATTATGAATATCAAACTTCACAAAAGTGATTTACCAGATGATTTAGATTTAGGCAATTTAATAGCTGTTGATGGAGAATTTATGGGTTTAAATATAAGACGTGATCCATTATGCTTAATCCAAATATCTACTGGAAACTCTGATGCCCATATTATCCAACTTAATAGAAACGATTATAAAGCCCCTAATTTAGTAAAATTATTGAATGATGAGAAAATTGCAAAAATTTTTCATTATGGGAGAGCAGATTTGGCTTTCATTAAATATTATTTAAAAACTGACACAAACAATATCTTGGATACAAAAATTGCATCAAAACTTTCGAGATCCTATTCGGATAATCATTCTTTAAAAACTTTAATTAAAGAGTTCATTAATGTTGATATAAGTAAACAATTTCAAAATTCAGATTTTGGGGGAGAACTAACGCAAGCACAGTTAAAATATTGTGCAAATGATGTAATATATTTACATAAAATTCATGATGAATTAAATAAGATCCTTGTTAGAGAGAAAAGAATTGATTTATACAAACAATGTTTAAAATTTTTAAAAACAAGAGTTGAACTAGATCTTGCTTTTTTTAAGGATGACATCTGGGCTCATTAGTGAAAAAAATTGATTATAAAAAAATTGCAAAAAACGTTATTAATTTAGAAATAAAAGCACTTCAAAAATTAAAAAAATCTCTTAATCAAAATTTTAATAAAGCTGTTAATGCTATTGTCAATTGTCAATCAAAAGTAATACTTTGTGGTGTTGGCAAAAGCGGTATAATAGCTAATAAAATATCTGCAACTTTATCATCCATTGGCACGCCTTCTTTCTCACTGTCAGCAAGCGATTGTTCACACGGCGATATGGGTAGTATTACCAGAAAAGATGTTTTGATTTTGATAAGTTACTCAGGAAACTCTATGGAATTAAAAAATATTATAAATTATGCAAACAGAAATAAAATTTTATTAATTGGTATCACCTCAAAAATTAATTCTCAACTTTATAAAAATAGTGACATTAGTTTAATAACACCTGAAGTAAAAGAGGCTGGTTTAGATATGATACCTACTTCTAGTACCATAAACCAACTTAGTATTGGGGATGCTTTAGCGATTTCAACTTTAAGAAAGAAAAAAATAAACAATTTAGACTTTAAGAAATTTCATCCTTCGGGAAGCCTTGGGGAAAAACTGCAAACTGTTGAGGATCTCATGTTAACAAAAAATAAGATACCTTTTATCAATGAAAATACATCAATGAATAAAGCTTTAAAAATCATGACAGATAAAAAACTAGGAACTTTAATCGCCAGAAATAAAAAAAAAGTAACTACAGGTATAGTTACAGATGGCCAGGTTAGAAAGTTAAGTTCTAAAAATATATTTTTAAATCTACTAAAAGTAAAAGATGTTATGACAAAAAATCCAATCAAAATCGAAAAGGATACACTCGCTACTAAAGCTCTTTCAATTATGAACGAAAAAAAAATTACAAGTTTGTGTGTTTATAATCGAAAGAAAAAATCAGTTACGATAGGAATTATACATGTTCATAATATTCTAAATAAACAAATATACTAAATTAATGATATCAAAAAATATTATTCAATATTTATTATTAATAATCCTTATAGCTATGAGTATTTTTTTTTATAAAGAATATATTGTATCTGATAAAAATCTTAGTCAAAAACAAAGTGAGTCTCGGGAAAATGATGAAAAGCCTTTAATTGAAGAAAATAATGAAGCTTCAAACATAATTGAAAATTTAAGATATGTTTCTAAGGATTTATTAGGAAATACATATATCATAAATGCTCAATCAGCTGAGGTTCAAGAAAATAAAATTGACCAAGTTCAACTCTTTGAGGTTCTTGCTAAAATTATTCAACAAGATGATGAAGTAATTTATATAAATTCAAATTTGGCTGATTACAATAAGATTAATAATAATACAGTATTCAAAGATAACGTAAATGTTAAGTATGGTGATCAGTCAATTGATGCAAATATTATCAATCTTGATTTTTCCAAGAATTTAATAGAAATACAAGAGGATGTTTATTTTAAAAATAAAAATGCTAAGATTAGAGCCGATAAGATTGAATTAAATTTTGAAAGTAAAAAATTGAAAATTTCTATGGAAAAGCAAAATGAAAATGTTGAAATTATTGGTAAATATTGATTATGTCAGTTGTTAAAAAATTCAGAATTAAAAATTTTAAAAAAAAAACGGAACTTTTGAGACTTGAGAAGGTATCTTTACATTTTGGAAAAAGGAAAATTTTAGAAAATTTAAGCTTTAATTTGAACCAAGGAGAAATTCTGGGGCTATTAGGCCCAAATGGCGTAGGAAAATCTACCATTTTTAATATTATCATCGGTTTATTAAAACCAAATTATGGATCTATATTTATAGAAGGTAAAAATGTTATCAATGAGCCTATATTCAGTAGAACCAAAAGATATAAAATTGGTTATGTACCCCAATATGGAGGATATTTTCATGACCTTACTCTTAGAGAAAATTTAAAGGCAATCAGTGAAATAGTTATAGAAAATAAAAAATTAAGAGATGAAAAAGTTAATTTATTAATTTCAAAATTTGAACTTGACGCATTACAAAATATTAAAGCTGATTTTTTATCTGGAGGACAGAAAAAACGCCTAGTTATTTCTTTGGCATTATTAAGCGATCCAAAAATATTATTATTAGATGAACCATTCGCAGCTTTAGATATTATGACAATTAAAAATCTACAACAAATTATAGTTGATTTACAAACTCACAATAAAATTTCTATTATTTTATGTGACCATCAAGCAAGAGATTTATTATCGTGTGTAGATTTGGCAATAGTTCTGTCAAATGGTAAGGTTATAGCAAAGGATACACCTAATAATTTAATCCGAAACATCGATGCTCAAAATGCATATTTTGGAGACTCTTTCAAAATAAATTAAGATATTAGATAATGCATCTCGTAAAAATTAAGACTAAAATTCAAAAATTTAATAAAGTTCTATCTATAGACGGTGATAAAAGTTTATCTATAAGATGGGCACTTATAGCCTCCCAATCGGAGTATAAATCTAAATCAGAAAACTTACTACTTTCAGAGGATGTAATTAACACTTTAAAATGTTTAAAAAAACTCGGTGTAAAGATAAAAATATCAAAAAATTTTTGTGAAATAAACGGCGTAGGCTTAAATGGATTTAAGTATAAGAAAAATTTAACTTTAGATGCTGGAAATTCAGGTACACTGGGAAGACTTATTATGGGTCTTTTAACTCACGCGAAGCTGTCAATTAGATTAAAAGGAGACAAAAGCTTATCAAAAAGAGATTTTTTGA
The DNA here is from genome assembly GCA_902597725.1 of uncultured Pelagibacteraceae bacterium. GTDB lineage: Bacteria > Pseudomonadota > Alphaproteobacteria > Pelagibacterales > Pelagibacteraceae > Pelagibacter. Next base: position 30,968 of record CACJYQ010000003.1, on the reverse strand, counting down.
GAATTATTAAACCTTTAAAAAAATTTGGAGCAGATTTTAAAAGTAATATGGGAAAGCTTCCAATAATAATTAAAGGAACCAACAACCCTAATCCAATAGTCTACAATGAAACAAGAGGATCTGCTCAAGTCAAAAGTTCTCTGATGCTAGCTGCATTGAATACTCGCGGTCAAACAATAATAAAAGCAAAGAAATCAAGAAATCACAGTGAACTTCTTTTCAAATATTTAAATTTACCAATAAAGGTTCAAAGGATAAAGAATTATGACCTTATTAAAATTAAAGGAAAAAAAAAGATACCACCATTAAATTACAAGATACCATCTGACATAAGTTCGTGTGCTTTTTTTATGGTGTTAACTATTTTGTCTAAAAATTCTAAATTGAAAATTAAGAATGTTAATATAAATCCCTCAAGAATAGGTATTTTACATATTCTAAATATGATGGGTGTCAAAATACGAAAGATCAATGTAAAAGATTACAAGGGTGAAAAAATAGCAGACCTAATAGTTAAAAGTACAAAAAATATAAAAGCTATAAATTGTCCTCCTAGATTAAATAGTTCTGCCATCGATGAATTTTTACTAATATTTCTTTTAGCCGCAAAAGCAAAAGGTGTTTCTTATTTCAAAAATTTATCCGAGTTGAATGAAAAAGAGAGTCCTAGATTAAAGTGGGGTTCTAAAATTCTTAACAAAATGGGAATTAAAAATGTTTTAACAGATAAAAGTATAAAGATTTACGGTAATCCTAATTTAGATATCAAAAAGAAAATAATTATAAAAGATTTTCTCAAAGATCATAGGGTTTTTATGACGGCAACTGTAGCTGCCTTAATTTTTGGAGGTCAATGGTCAATAGCCGATAAAGATGCAATAAACACCTCTTTCCCATCCTTTCTAAAAAAAATGAGGTATTTAGGTGCTAAAATACACTAAATTCTCTGTTGATCTATTGTTTAAATTTATCTAAAAGGTCAAAGTTTTTTTAAAACTATTTAACGGAAATGAAATTATTTTAATGGAAGTATACAAAGATCTATCTAACCCAGCATCCAAAGAATTTGAAAATTTATTAAATAATCAACTTTCAAAAATTACTATAGAGGAAGGTAAAATTATTGAGGGCAAAGTAAATAAAATTACAGAAAAATATATTTTTCTTTACATACCAAACTTAAAATCCGAACCAGTTTTAGATATTAATGAATTAAAAACGATGGGATTAAGTGAAAAGATTAAAATTGGTGAAACAATACCAGTATTATTAGAAAAAATAGAAGATAGAAATGGTGATGTTGTTGTCTCTGCAAGTAAAGCTCAGAAGATTAAAGGTTGGGATAAATTGGTTCAAGCATATGAAAAAAAAGAACCGATCATGGGCAAAATTGTATCTAAATGCAAAGGTGGGTGCATAGTTGAACATATGGATACAGGTTCTTTAATGTTTTTACCGGGATCCCAAATAAGCGACAAACCTTTAAAAGATATAAGTCATTTAATGAACGAGCCACAAAAATTTGCTTTAATTAAATTAGATAAAGTCAGAGGTAACGCCTGCGTTTCAAGGAAAGAAATAATTTCATCATTTAAAAAAGAAGATAAAGCAAAAATTATAGAAAAATACAAAATTGGCGATATAATTAAAAATGCTGAAGTAAAAGGTTACAGTTCTTTTGGTTGCTTCTTCAATGTTAATAATGAGTTAGATGTTTTAGTACACTTACAGGAGATTTCTTACAGCAGAGTAAATCATCCTGAGGAGGTGTTTAATATTGGTGAAAAACATGATCTAAAAGTCATAAGTATTGACAAAGAAAAATTGCAAATAGGTTGTTCAATAAAACAATTGTCTCCAGATCCTTTTGAACACGTCGAGAATTATGAGCTAAACAAAATTTATAAAGCTAAAGTTGTTAAAATTATCGATTTTGGTGCGTTTTGTGAATTGGAACCAGGATTAACAACACTATTACACTCAAGTGAGCTAAGCTGGACTAAAAAAAATCTATCTGCAAAAAAAATGTTTAAAGTTGGAGATGAAATAGATTGTGTTATCACAGAGATAGATAAAGATAAAAGAAGAATTGCGATCTCCTACAAACAAGCAAAAGAAAATCCTTTTGTGGCCTTCGAAAAAAAATATCCAGTAGGAACGATAATTGAGACCGAGGTTGTTAACAAAAATGAATACTCTTTATTTGTAAGTGTTAAAGATTTAGATATAGATGCATTTTTACACTGCAATGACTTAACCTATTTAAATAATGGAGAAGAGGAATTAAAAAAATATAATATCAATGATAAAATTAAAGTTAAAGTTTTAGAGATTAAAACGGAAGATCAGAAAATTAGAGTCGGATTAAGACAGACTTTACCAGATCCACTAGATTGGTTTAATGATAAAAAGATAAATCAAATAATAACTGTAAAAATCATATCTTCTGACAATAAAGGGCTTATAGTTAGACCCGAAGGGTGCGAAATGGACTTTAGTATTAAAAAAAATCAAATAGCAATAAATTCTGCAGATGCTCGTCCGTCAAGGTTCACTGGTGGTGAAAGAATTGATTGCGCTATTGCAGAGTTAGATTTACAAAAAAGAAAAATTTCATTAAGTATAAAACTATTAGAGGAAATTCAAAAAAAAGAAGCTTTAGACAAATATGGGGCTGAAGGTTCTGGGAAAAATTTACCCTTTTCATCTTTGTCTAAGGATTTAGATAAAAAAAAGAAAAAATAATAATTAAATATTAAAATTGGCTATTGTAAAATCAAAGCTTTTAAAACAACTTTCAAAAAATTATCCAAATTTTTTAAAAAAAGATCTAGAAAAATTTATAAATATTATCTTAAGTGAAATTAAAAAAACTCTTAAAAGAGGTGAAAGAATTGAACTTAGGGGATTTGGGGTATTTTATACGAATATTCAGAAATCTCGAATATCTAGAAATCCTAAAACCGGAGAGAAAGTAAACACACCAGAAAAAAAAACAATTCACTTTAAAATGGCAAAAGAAATGTTTAAAAAATTAAATAATGATGATGAGTAAAATATTCGTTGCCTGCGATAGTACAAATATTAGAAAAGTAAAAGAAATAATTAAGAAAACGAAAAATCCTAAATTAAAAGTAGGTTATAAATTTGGATTAGAATTTTTAAATTCTAAAAATGGTAGAAATTTTCTTTCTAAATTAAAAAATAAAATTCTTTTTGCAGATTTAAAACTTAATGATATTCCTAATACATGCGTTTCAACAATAAAAGCAGTTAAAGATCTTAAAATAAATTACTTAACGATACATATTAGCTCAGGCTTGAAAGCTCTAGTCTCCGCAAAAAAGGTTTCTGGAAGAACTAAATTAGTTGGAGTAACTGTTTTAACATCTCTAGATAATAAAGCTCTTAAACAAATTGGTCACAAAAACAATGTAAAAAAATTAGTTTTGCAACAAGCCAAACTTGCATCTAAAGCAAAATTAGATGCTATAGTTTGCAGCGCTCAAGAAATAGAAATAGTAAAAAAAGTATTTAAAAAAGAAATTATTACTCCAGGTATTAGAATAGATAAAAACAATGACGATCAAAAAAGAACTTTAACTCCTAATCAAGCTTACAGAAATGGGAGTGATTGGTTGGTAATTGGTAGGCCAATTACTAAAGGTAATATAAAAAAGAATATTCAAAAATTAATCGATCATATAAACAAATGATCAAAGGATTAAAAATTTGTGGGGTCTCAGATACTAAAACCTTAAATTATATTTTAAATCATCCATATCCGCCAAAATTTATTGGTTTCATCACAAATTATAAAAAAAGTAAAAGATATGTTGAATATGAAAATTTAAAAAATTTGGTAAACATTAATAAAAACCAATCTAATTTTGTTTCAGTGCTTGTGAGTCCAACTAATGAATTATTAGAGAAAATAAAAGATCTTAATTTTGATTATTACCAGCTTTACGATGTTGACCCGGTCAGAACTATGGAAATTAAGGAAAAATACAAAATCAAAATAATCTATGCTCTTACAATCTCAACTAAAAAAGATGTAGATAGATATAAAGATTATTTAGAAATTTCAGATATAATTCTTTTTGACTCAAAAGGTTATCACAAATCTGAAGGCTTTGATCACGATCTATTAGAGCAGGTGCCTAATGAAATAAATAAAATGATTGCAGGAAATATCCAAATACATGATATTCCTGATTTTAAAAATAAGAACTTTATAATTGATTTATCTGGATCAATTGAAAACAACGAAGGAAAGAAAGATATTTATAAAATTGATGAATTGTTAAATTTATTTGCAAAAACATGAAACTTAAAAAAAGAATACCAGTTATAGATCAAGGCGATAAGCTTGGATTTTGGGGCGGTAAATTTGGAGGAAATTTTGTACCTGAAACATTGAAAAAACCTATAGAGGATTTGGAGGTTCTTTTTAATAAACTGAAAAAAGATAAAAATTTTATTAATGAAAGAGATAAATATTTTAAGAATTGGGTTGGTAGTCCTACTCGTTTTATCAAATTAGAAAATTTAACAAAACATGTTGGTGGAGCTCAAATTTGGTCTAAAGTTGTATCCGATGCAAATGGAGGCGCACATAAAATTTATAATGCAACTGTTCACTGTTTACTTGCAAAGCGATCTGGAAAAAAAGTTATTTGTGGAGACACTGGTGCAGGGTATGCAGGTAAAATGTTAAGTATGGCAGCGAAAAAATTTGGTTTAAAATGTAAAATTTTCATGGGTGCAAAAGATATTAAAAGGCAACAACCGAACGTAAAAGCAATGAAAAAAAATGGAGCGGAAGTTATTCCTGTATACTCTGGAAGTCAAACTCTCGTAGATGCAGTGTCTGAGTGTATGCGTTACTGGGTTGCAAATTGTGATAAAGTTGCCATGTGTGTTGGTAGCACCGTTGGCCCAGCTGTATTTGTTCGTATCTGTGGATGGAGCACAAGTCAAATATCAAGAGAATTAAAAACTCAATTAGTTGATGAGTTTGGGTCAATTCCAAAAAAACTCAAACTTTATAATTGTGTTGGAGGAGGAAGTTCTAGTTTTGGTTTTTGGAATGAGTTTATGGATTACGATAAAAAACAATGTGAATTTATTGGTGTAGAGGCTGGTGGACCTGCAAAGAGTAAAAAACACGCAGCACCACTAACATACGGATCTAAAATAGGAATTCTTCATGGAGCAGCTCAATATGTAAATCAAAATACTGACGGTCAAATAGAAGAAACAGAGTCAATTTCTGCTGGACTAGATTATCCAGGTATTTCTCCACTACATTGTTTTCTTAAAGATACAAAAAGAGCAAGATACACTGCAGCAAGTGATGAAGAAGCTTTAAACGCTTATAAAATGGTAACAAAATTTGAAAAATTACGACCTTCTTTGGAACCAAGTCATGCTTTCTCAGTTGCAATAGCAGAATCAAAAAGATTTAGTAAAGATACAATTGTCGTGGTCAATAGTTGTGGAGATGCTTACAAAGATCGAGAAATTATAAAGAGAAAATTGGGAAAAAAATATGTCTAATCTAATCAGTTATGCATTTAAAAAAGCCAAAAGTGAAAATAGGCCTGCTCTATTAACTTATACAGTGGCTGGAGATAGTTCAAAAAAACTTTCTTTGGAAATATTAAAATCAATCTCTAAAAAAGTTGATATATTAGAGATTGGCGTTCCTCACAACACTCCTGTCGCTGACGGAAGTCAAATTCAAACAAGCTCTTATAGAGCGATTAAAAATGGAATTAAAGTTAATGACATTTTTAGAATTGTAAAAGATTTTAAAAAATTTGATAAAAGTAAACCAATTATATTGATGGGGTACTATAATATGATCTTTCAATATGGTGAAAATGAATTTTTAAGAAAATGTAAAATTTCAGGAGTAAATGGATTAATAGTTGTAGACTTGCCTTGGCCTGAAAATAAGAAATTTGCAAGTAAATGTAAAAAAAGATCAATATTTTTTATTCAACTACTATCACCGACTACAACTAAAAATAGGTTAAAAAAAATAATTAAAGATTCTCATGAGATGATTTATTTCATTTCTATGCTTTCTACTACAGGAGGAAAGCTTAAGGTTTCTTCTAAAGAAATATTGTCTAACTATAATAAAATAAAAAAAATCAACTCAAAAAAAAATGTTGTGATTGGTTTTGGTATTACCGAAAAAACTATAAAATCTCTTAAGAAAGCTGACGGTTTAGTTGTTGGAAGTGCTATTTGTAAGGAAATAACAGATTCTATAAAAAAAAGACAAAATCCTGTCACAAATGTTTATAATGTCGTAAATAGACTAAAAAATAAAATTAAATGAATTGGATAACAAAAATAATTAAAGCTGGTGAAAAAATAAAAACAGCAATACACAAAAGAGCAACAAAAGAGGAAGTTGCTAATAGTGATTGGACAAGCTGTTGCAAAGGACCAATATTAAAAAAAGACTTAGAGGAAAACCTTTGGGTGTGTCCTGAACCTGGATGCAAAAAGCATCATAGAATTAGTCCAAAGCAAAGATTTGATATTTTGTTTGGTAAAAATAATTATGAGATATTCAAAACTCCTATTCCAAAGGATGATCCTCTAGGATTCGTTGATAGCAAGCCTTATAAAGATAGATTAAAAAGTGCTCGAAAAAAAACTGGCCTGGATTGTAGTATGGTTGTGGCAGAAGGTTCTATCAATCAAATTAAAATTACTGCAGTTGCATCAGACTTTGATTTTATGGGTGCAAGCATTGGGGCAGCAGAAGGTGAAGCTTTTTTATATGCAGCTCAGCGTGCAGTAGACAATAAGCAGCCACTACTCATGGTTGCCACGGGCGGGGGTATGAAAATGCAAGAGTCGTCAATCTCATTATCTCAAATGACGCGAACTACCCTTGCCATTAATGAAGTAAAAGCTGCAGGGTTACCTTACATAGTTTTAATGGCAGATCCCGTTGCTGGAGGAATTACAGCTAGTTATGCAATGTTGGGTGACATTCATATTGCGGAACCTGGCGCACTAATCGCTTTCGCTGGTGCAAGAGTCATTCAAGGAACTGTGAAAGAAGAATTGCCTGAGGGTTTTCAAAGAAGTGAATATGTTCAAAAGACTGGGTTCGTCGATATGATTGTTGAAAGAAAAGATCTTGCTGAAAAAATTGGGATCTTAATTTCAATTCTATTAAATAAGAAACCTGTTATAAGCACTGAAGAAAATGAAACTTCAGAAGATAGTCAATCACTTACAAAAGCTGCATCCTAAAGAAATAGATTTAAGTTTAGATCGTATAAAAATTCTTTGTGAAAAATTAGGCAATCCACAAGATAAAATAAAAGCAATATCAGTGGTAGGAACAAATGGTAAGCAATCTACAATTAATGCAATTTTTTCAATTCTTAAAGAATCAAAAGTAAAATGTAATGTTTATACAAGTCCTCATATTCAAAAAATCAATGAGAGATTTGTTTTTAATAATAATGTGCTTAATGATAATGAATTAATTGATCTTTTTGAAAAAGTTGAAAAAAAAAACGATCAAAATCCTTTAACTTTTTTTGAAGCTTTAACTGCGTGTTATTTCTATAAAGCTGCTCAGTATCCTAATAATATTAATTTAATAGAAGCAGGTTTATTTCATAGGTTTGATGCCACCAATATATTAAAAAAAAATTTAGCAAGTATAGTTTGCTCTATTAGCAAAGATCATCTAGATTGGTTACCAAAGGGTCAAAAAACTATCAAACAAATTGTATTTGAAAAAACATCCTCTCTTTTAAATTCTAATATAATTGTATCTAAACAAAACTCTGTTGAAACAAATGAGAGTATCAAAAAATCAATTTCACAAAACTTATCTAATAAATTGTTCTTTAATGAAGATTATAGCTATTCTAATGGAGAGAATGGTTTTTTTTATTATGAAGATAAATTTGGTGGCTTAAAACTACCATTACCGAATATTCTAGGACAATTTCAGTTAGAGAATATTTCAACAGCAATTGCAACGATAAGACAACTAAATTTAGAGATTAAGGATGATGATATAAAAAAAGGAATTACTAAAATAAAAAGTATTGGCAGATTACAAGAAATAAAGTCTGGGAAAATTAAAGATTTAATTAAAAATAACCAACTATTGTTAGATGGAAGTCATAACGCAGATGGTGCTAGAGTTTTAAATGAATATCTTCAAACTTTAGATTGTAATAAGCATTTTATTATAGGAATGATGTCTAATAAAAATCATGAAGAATATATTAGCCACTTTAAAGATATTTCGTCTCTAACCACTGTTGATATCCCTAATCAGCAAAACGCTATTAGTGGTAAAAAATTAAAAGAAAAATTTCAAAATGTTTTTAATGCTAAATACGAGGACAACGTTGAGAAGGCAATTAAGTCCTTATCACTTAAAGAAAATGATATGTTAATAATTACAGGATCTTTGTATTTAGCTGGCGAAATATTAAACTTAAATTAGATATTTTTTTCTAAAAACTCTTTCATATGGCTTTCTGGTACACCGCCAACTTTTCTATCAACCTCAACACCTTTTTTATAAATTATCACTGTTGGAACACCTCTTATTCCCGCAGCACTTCCCGTATTAATACCACCATCTTCTATATCAGCGTAATAAAAACCAGCCTTATCTTTATACTCAACTGCAAGCTTATCCATAATTGGTTTTAAAGACTTACAAGGTCCACACCAAGCTGCACTAAATTGAATTACTGAAACATCTTCACTTTTAATTTTTTTTTCGAAATCTTCATCTTTAAAGTCTATAAGCATAAACCCTTTCTATTAATTTGTTTATTAAAGTCAACTAGGCAATTTCATATTTCTTTTCAATAGACATAATAAAATCATTTATTTCATCTAGTTTTTTTAATTCTATTTTATCATCTCTTTTATCTGCTTGATCTCTCAAATAGTCAATTTCATTGTATGCCATATTAACAGTTTGCCATTTTTCTTTATTCTTACTCAATATACGTCTGGCAATTTCACTTTTAATATTTTTATATAAATCAGGCGGTAAAATTTGTGGTGCTTCTTGATAAATAATTTTTTGTCCAAACCAACTACATCTTTTATCTTGAAATTTGTCTAGTAATCTCAACTTATCTTCCCAAGATGAACTATGCCAGGTTTTAAATAGAGCGGTATCTTTATTAGGAATGAATTTTTCATACAAAGTTTCTTCAGGTAATAGATCTTCTTGAGTTTTAGTTTGCTCTTTTTCCTCTGCTGCCTCTCTATTTATAATTTGTATATTTTTGCAAAAATTTTCATTATTTCTAACCATTTGTGCACGTTTTTTAATCGTTTCTAAATCTAAGTCTAAATAAGGTTTTTGTTTTAAAGCAAACTCTTTATCCAAAATTACTGGAGCTTTATTAGTTTTCAAAACTCTCAAAGCTTTAGGACTATATTTTTTTAATATATCTCTCAATTGATTTACTGGTAAGTTTAATAGTGGTTCTGGATCTCTTCTTAAATCCCAAACATACCCCCACGATGCATATGATGGATGAAAACAATGATTAGGATGTAATGTGCTAGTGAGATACATCATATTTCTACCCTTCACATTTTCAAAAATAGAATATATGCCTTCATTTTTTAAAAATGTTTCTACGCTTGTTTTAGTTGATGTTTTTAAAAATGTTTCCCAATTTTCTTTATGTTTATCTTTAATAATTCGAAGGACCTTTAATGAGTTTTGAGCGTCTACATAGGCAGTGTGACTTGCTGAGGTGTCGAATCCTTGCATTCTTGATAAAGATTCTAATGCCAGACTTGGGTTTCCTGCCTCCGTTAATTCCGTTTTTAAAGTTTCAGAATTCAAGGTTTGGGCTGCCCTAGCTATATGTAAACCATCATGTTCACTGTTAGGTGATGAGTGAGTAGTGTAAGGATAGCGATTGCCCTTAAAAAAATTGAAATGAAACATTCTTCGATCAAAATTCAAATTTGACCAGCCCATAAACATTGCTGGAGCACATTTAGAGAAAAAGTTTTCAACAGCACCTAAAAAGTCATAATGTGAATAATTGCCTTTAGTTAATAAATCAATGCTAGTTGAATTAACAAGTAAAGCCTTTGCACTTGGTACCTCACCTTCTGGCATTCGCCCTCTAATATTTAATTTTCCGATTTCTCTTAAATTTTTATCAACTACAACAGCTCCAACTTCAATTATGGATCCCCATATTGTTGAGTTTGTTGTCTCTGTATCGTAAATTACAATCTTATCCATTTTTTATTAAACCAAATTATTCATCTCATTAAATTTTTTTAATCTACCTAAAAACAAATTTTGATATGTTATTAGTTCAGGCCCTTGAATTTTAAATTCTTGAAATAAATTATCTACTGTACAAACTAAAACAACACATGCATTAATGTTTGAATTGTAAACAACATTATGCGCTAAAGAGTAAGCTGCAGTTTGTAAAAACCAAGAATCTATGTACTCAGCTTTTTTTGGTTTGTTGGACTGTTTGAAATCAATTATTGTTTCTTTTCCCTCATAAACGCCCACACAGTCTGCTGTGCCTGCATATCTCTCAGGATAATGCATAGTGCACTCCACACCATATATTTCCTCTAATCTATTTGTTAAACCCTTATCAATAATTTCTTTTGCCATTTTTTTATATTGTTCATTGTCTTCAAAGAAACTCAAATTTTCTCTACCTAAAAGAAAAGACTCTAAATAGCTGTGCATTTGAGAACCTCTGCTACTTGCTGCCTTTGTTATAGCTTCAGCTTCTTTGTGACCGGTTCTCTCTCTCCAGTTTGCTAAAGCTGCTTTATCTTCCTCGGATTTAGTTGCATCAAGTATTGAAGTTACACTCGGTAACTTTGCTTCTCCTAATACATATCTTCTTATTCCATCTTCTGTCGCCCTTGAACTTGTAGGATAGTCATATTTTTTGTTCCAACGCATGTGATTTCTTATAGTCGGTATTATCTAAAAAAAGAAATTATTTTTTGACTTGTTTATTTCTTTCAACAAAACTCTCAACGTTCTCTGTTAGAACAGCTTTTTCAACTTGCTCGGGATCTTTTATATTTTCTAAAGTTCTAGTGATTGATCTTGCATCTTTTCCAAAACTATCAACAACTGTCATAGCTTCTTCAAGTTTTTTTCTTAATTTATAAATATTATCAAAATGACTAGAAAATCTCGTACTTATATTTTTTAAATGATCATAAATCTCCGTTGCGTGTTTTGAAATTTTAAGAGATTGAAAGCCCATGTGTAAAGACTGTAAATAAGCTGAAAGAGTATTTGGGCCACATATTACTATTTTATATTTTTTCATTAATTCTTTAGTTAATAGCTCTTTACTGCTTGGGTCTTGATACTCAGTTAATTCTTTATAAAGACTTTCTGTAGGAGCGTACACTATTGCAAAATTTGAGGTTTTGGGAGGAACAATATATTTCTCCATGACACTTTTAGCTTTAGCCTTAAATGCACTTGCTAATTTTGTTCTAGCATCAGCAACTGCCTTCTTATCATCTGCCTCGTGCGCATCTGTAATTGCCTTAAATTTTTCTACTGGAAAATGAGAGTCTACTGGGACCAAAACATCTCCTTGAAGCTTGATTGCAAATTCTACGTTTTCACCTGTATCTTCTTTCATTTTGACATTGGTCATATATTGAGACGCAGGTAATAAATCTTTAATTAGAGCATCCAAAGAATACTCAGCTAAAGTTCCATATTTTTTGACCCCAGCTAAAATTTTAGTAATTCCCTCTTGACTTTGATTTAAGAGCTTTACTTGTTCATTAAAATTACCAACCTTCTCATCAACTTTAGTAAGTGCCTCGGTCATATCCTTTGTAACCCCAGTTGATAAAGAGTTAAATGAAGTAGACATCGAACTTAGAGATGTATTGATTGTAGAGTTTAAGCTGTCTTTTAATCTAATAATTTCCGCATTCAAATTTGCTATTTCATCAGTCTCATCAGCTCTGTTCTCTTTCTTGGACTTTATATTTAAATACAAAATAGCCAAGATCGCTCCAAACATTAAAATCAAAATTGTTAATAAAACTGTGTCCATGATTCGTAACTTGTATTATAAGGGATTTTTATGGAATTATATCTTATTTTGAAAATTATTTTTGGAATAGGGGTTCTAATAGCTACTTATGCAGTAATAAGAAATTTAGATATCATCAAAATTATTCTCATATACTTTAAAGATAAATTACTTAGAAAGTAATTTAACAAAGTTTTTTAAACCTTTTTTTTTACTATTTTTTTTTGAAGTAAAAATACAAGCTTGAGATTTTAAGATTTCTCCATCTTTCAATATACGTAGATTATTCGCTCTAAGAGTCTCACCTGTAGATGTTATGTCTGCAATTAATTCGGCTGAACCAGTAAAAGGGTACGCCTCAGTTGCTCCCAAACTATCAATTATTCTAAATTGTGTTACGCCTTTAGAAAATAAAAAATTTCTGGTTAAATTAGAGTATTTGGTAGCAACTCTTAGTCTTTTTTTCTTTTTGTCTCTAAATTCAAATGCAATTTCTTCTAAGTCAGCTATTGTTTGAACATCGATCCAAGGATCCGGTATAGCTACAACTAAATTAGCTTTTCCAAAATTAAGTTTTTTAATAACATTAATTTTGTTTTGAGTATTTATCTCACTTTCTTTTAGTAAATCAAAACCAGAAAAACCAATATCTAAAGAGCCATCTCCTAATCTTTCAATAATTTCTCTAGCGTGCAAATATAAAATTTTTATGTTTGATTTATTTTTTATTGAACCTATCAAATCTCTTTCCCCTCTCTCAGAAATAAGCTTTAATTTTTTTTTGGTAAAAATTTTTAAAACATCTTTTCTCAATCTTCCCTTACTAGGTATTCCTATATTAATTAAATTTTTCATAATTGATAATTTAAGTTAAGAGCTGCTCCAACTGCGGGTACGTGTTTTTTTGAACCAAGATCAGAAATTAATTTGTCATAACGACCACCATTACAACAATTGATAATTTTCGACTTTGATTTGATGTCTATCTTAAAAACTATGCCAGTATAATATTCTAATTGTCTACCAAAGGCTGATGAGAAAATTACGTTTAATTTTGATGTTTTGTTTTTTGAGATAGGAAAATATTTCTGATCAACAAAAAGATTTACTCTATGTTTTTTAAAAAACTTATTTAATTCCTCTGCAGCTTTATTTATTGGACATTTAATTTTTAAAAACTCTTTAATAATTTTCGATGTATTTCTTCCTTTACTAGCTCTTCTTGGGTCCTTAATTTTTTTATCAAACCTTTCTAAAATTTCTTTTAGTGTTCTGCCTGCAACAATAGATGATTGGTCATCCTTTAACATTTTTAAATATCGTCTTTTATCGACCTCAACAATTGTTGGATCTACATCAGAATTTGTCTCTAATCTTTTTAGTAAATCACTGAAATAATCTTCTCGCCAAAAATGTCTTGTAAGTCTTAATTTCCATCTTTTTGGTATATCTAATTTAGATATTAAAAGATTAAAAATTTCCACATTGCCAATAGTAAGTGTGCCTGTAGAATATTTTAGATCTTTTATTGATTTAAGTGATGTATTTATTATTTCTTTATCATCATTTTTTTCATCTTTTGATCCTATAATTTCAAAACCAACTTGATTTCGGATTATAGAGTCCTTTTTATTTTGAGATTTTCTATAGGCCTGTCCGCTATAAAATATTTTTTCTTTACCCTTTAAATTGTTCTCTAAATATCTGAGACAAGAAGCAATGGTAAGGTCAGGTCTTAAACATAATTCATTACCTGTCTGATCTGTAAATGAAAAAATAAATTTTCTGAAACTTTCACCAGATCTTTGAACTATGTGATTAGTCTCAATAACCGACGGTAATTCAATATATTTAAATCCTTTAGACTGAACTGATCTAAGGATTTTGTTAGATAAATTTTTTGATTTCATTTATTAAATTCTCTTTTGGAAATGTAATTTGGTTATTTTCCCCTTTAGCCCCAAGTAGATTTTTTAATGTTATGTTATTATCTTTAAATTCATTTTCACCGCAGATAACTGCGACTGGACATTCTCTTTTGTTAGCATAAGTAAGTTGCTTGCCTAGATTTTTTTTACTATCCAAAAATATTTCAGAATTGATATCATTTTTTCTTAAATTATCTAAAATTTCGTAATAATTTTTTAAATATTTTTCATCCATTACACAAACAATAACTGGATTTTGTGTATCAACTTCTATTTGATTTAATTGCATCATTGCAAATAGCAATCTATCAACACCAATACTCACACCTGTACCTGGAATATCTACTCCTTTAAATCTCGAAATTAATTTATTATATTGTCCACCTGAGCAGATACTTCCAATATCAACTTCCTTGCCTTTAATATTTTTTGCTTTAAAATTCAGATTGGTTTCAACACAGAACCCATCGTAATAATCTAGACCTCTAACTATCGTAAAATTAGTTTTTACTTGATCGGAGTAATTTCCAAAGTTTAAAACTTCAAATAATTCCTCTAATTCTTTAATACCCTCTTGGGTAATAGAATTTTTAAAATTTTCTTTAAGTTCCTTTAAATCTTTAATCCTTAAAAAATTTAAGATTTTTGAAACTTGAACATCACTTAGGTTTGCTCCTTTTGTTATAGCTCCACTTTTATCTTTTCTCTCTTTTTTCAATAACTCTTCGACACCCTTTAAACCGAACCCTGGTTTATCGAGTTTATCTATAGCTCTCATTACTTTAATTTGTTTATCTTTTTCAATTTTCAAATCCTCAATCAAACCTTGAACAATTTTTCTATTACTGACATTGATAGTAAACTGATCCTTTTTTAAACCACAATCTACTAAAGTATTTGAGATCAAATTACACAACTCGGCATTGGCTTGTGCTGGATTAACGTTTCCAACTATATCACAATCTGCTTGAGTAAATTCCCTGTACCTAGCGTTTCCAGATTTCTCATTTCTGAATACATTTTGAATTGCATATCTTTTATATATTGGAGGAAGCTCTTGACTATTCTGTGCAACAAATCTAGCGAGTGGACTTGATAAATCATATCTTAAAGTAATATTCTTTTCACCATCATCAAATGTAAATACATCAGACATGGGATTATTCTCATCCTCTGCGAGAAAGGAGCCTATATTTTCGCTAATTTCAAATGATGGTGTTTCTAATGGATCAAATCCATATTTAATAAAATTTTTCTCAATAACCCTTAATAGTCTTTTTTTGAGAAGTAATTTTTTATTCCATCTATCTTCAAAACCTGAGGGTAATCCAGGAATTAATTTATTTTCTTTATTCATTTTTTGGTACCTTGAGTAGGTTACGCTCCTACGACTTCGGATCCACAAACCGACGTGATACTATTTCACCATCAAGGCATATCCTTTTTGTTTTATCTTATTTTGTTGTTATTTAAAATTATAATATAAATGATTATTCGCTAGCTTTAGCCAGCGTGGAAATGAGCGTGCACACCTCTATTAGTTCCTCTAGTAGCAAGTCTAAGAGTACCTGAGTTTAATCTGTAATTAGTCTCATTTTTATTCATGAGCAGCGTTTTAGACAAAAATTGAAATTATTCAAGCCTAAAAAGAAAAGGACGTTTTCTTATTTTAAGAAAACGCCCTTATAAAATATTTAAATTAATCTAATTTTTTTAAATTTACTGCTGAAGGGCCTTTTGGACCATCCTCTAAAGTAAATTCTAATTTATCTCCCTCATTTAGAAATCTCATTCCTGCAGCTTTTACTGCGCTGGCGTGAACAAAGGCATCTTTTTCTTTATCGTCTCTTTCTATAAAACCATAACCTTTTTTGCCATTAAACCATTTTACTTTTCCTTGAATTGTACTCATCTTTTTACTAGTCCTTTTGTTATTTATTTAAGGTAGAAGTTAATTTCTTTGTTTATTAATTTCAAGATGTTTTGGTGGTGCCTCGGGAAGGATTCGCACCTCCGACACAAGCCTTTTCAGGGCTCTGCTCTACTCCTGAGCTACCGAGGCAAAAAGTTAACCTCTAAAGATAATTCTGCCTTTAGTAAGGTCATAAGGTGTCATTTCCACAGTCACATTATCACCTTGTAATACTCGAATTCTGTTTTTTCTTAACTTACCTGCAGTATGTGCTGTCACCACGTGACCGTTTTCCAATTGAACTCTAAACATAGCATTAGGTAACAGGTCAGTTACTTTACCCTTAAATTCAAGTAGATCTTGTTTTGACAAATTTTATTTTCTCCTAATTCGTTTTTTCACAGATTGAGCGTGCGCAGCCAACCCTTCATAATTTGCAAGAGTTATAACTGATGGTCCAAGCTTTTCAATACCCTTTTTTGATAAGTTTATATATGAAATTCTTTTGTAAAATTCATTAACACTTATACCACTTGAAAATTTAGCAGAACCATTAGTTGGTAATATATGGTTTGAACCAGCATTATAGTCAGTCATTGCCATCACAGCATATTTTCCCAAACAAATAGAGCCAGCATTTTTAATTCTTGAAATAAAAGATTTATAATTTTTTACATTTAATTCTAAATGCTCAGGAGCGATTTTATTCACAATATCAATTATTTGTTTATCTGAGTTTACTTGAATTAAAATTCCGTTATTTGATAAACTTTTTCTTGCAATAGCTGTTCTTGGAATTTTTTTTAATTGTTTGGAAATTTCTTGCTTAGTTTGAATTATTAAGTCTTTACTTTTAGAAATTAAAATACATTGAGCAAGTTCATCATGTTCTGCTTGACCAATAAGATCGCTTGCTATCCAGCCTGGATTTGAAAATCTATCACCAACGACGGTTACTTCCGATGGTCCAGCTATCATTCCCTCAACACCAACATCCCCAAAAACTTCCTTTTTAGCAGCTGCTACATACTTATTACCAGGACCCACAATCTTATTCACTCTATCAATTTTTTTTGTTCCATAAGCAACTGCTGCAATTGCTGATGGACCACCAATAGAATATATTTCTTTAATTTTACATTTTTTTGCTGCATATAGTACTGCAGCATTTTGTTTTCCTTTATATCCTGGATTAATCATAATTATTCTTTTTACTCCTGCAACTATCGCAGGGATAGCATTCATTAAAACGCTTGAAGGATAAGAAGCTGATGATCCTGGCACGTAAATTGCAACAGAATCGATTGGTAGATATTTGTATTCTAATTTATTTTTTAATTCATCTATGTAAGAAATATTTTTAAATTTTTGTAATGAGTGAAACTTGTAAATTCTTGAATAAGCTAGATCGATAGCATTTTTTACTTTAGGATCTAGAGATTTAATAGATTGTTTAATTTGACTAAGACTAGGTTTTATTACTCTATTCTGGTTAAATTTCTTCTCATACTTTAACAATGCTTTGTCACCATTTTTTTTTACATCATTAATTATTTTAATAACAGAAACAGAGCTCGTTTGAACTTTAGTTTTTCTTCTTAATAATAAATTATCTAACTTTTTATTAAAATTTCTTAATTTACTATTTAATATTTTCATATTTATTTAATCTCATTTTGGTCCTCTAACCTTACTTCAATCGTTTCTGTAGTCAAAACAATGTGACTATTATTATCAAAAATTAAATTTATTTCATAATCATCTTTATTTTTCAAATAATCGATGCCAATTAAGTTTAATATTTCTTCTTTATTTCCTTGATTGATATTTTTAGATTTAACTTTATCTACAAAATCAAATCTGCAAATACTGTTTATTTTCTTATTAATTTGATCAGACTCAATTTTAGTTCTTTCGATTGATAATAGAAAAACTTTGCTTGATGCTAAATACTTAATATTATCAACTTTTGTTTTTGAGCCTGAAACACATGCTGAGATCATTTGCAATCCCTCTTGATCATTTGCAATAATTTTAGCTAAGTATTTGCTCACTATTTTAATCTTTTTATTTTAACCCCAATTTTTTTTAATTTATGCTCAATATTTTCATACCCACGGTCCAGATGATATATCCTGTTAATTATTGATTTACCTTTTGAAACCATTGCTGCTAATACCAATGAAACCGATGCTCTTAAATCGCTAGACATTAATTCAGCACCTATAAATTTAGTATTTCCATAAATGTAAGCTTTATTATTCTTAACATTTATTTTTGCGCCAAGTCTGCGCAGTTCTGCTACATGCATGAATCTATTTTCAAATATATTTTCAGTAATAGAACTTTTTCCACTTGCTTTACACATCAAAACCATAAGCTGAGACTGTAGGTCGGTTGCTACGCCTGGATATTCCTTAGTTCTAATATTCTTTATTGATCTAATTTTTTCTGGACCTTTAATAAAAATTTTTTCTTTATATACTTTTATTTTTGCACCAAACCTTTTTAGTAATTCTAATTCAGTTTTAATAATTTTTGCGTCAAAATTCGATATCTTCAAATTTCCTTTTGCCAATGTTGCTGCCACACAAAAGGTGCCAGCCTCTATCCTATCAGCCATGACTGAGTATTCTGTTGGATTTAAAGTTTTTACTCCAACAATTTTACATGTTCTCCCAATCCAGGAAATCTTTGCTCCTGCTGAATTTAAAAACTTTGTTAAATCTTTTATTTCGGGTTCAATTGCACAATTTTTTAAGATAGTCGTACCTTTTGCTAAACAAGCTGCAATTATAGAATTTTCTGTAGCTCCTACAGATAGTCTAGGAAACTTTATAGTTGATCCCTTTAATTTACCATTAGATTTAGCTAAAATATAGCCATCTTTTAAAACATAGTTCATCCCAAGTTTTTTCAAAGAGTCTAAATGGTAATTTATTGGTCTTGCTCCAATTAAACATCCACCAGGCAAAGAAATTTTTGATTTATATTGTCTTGCAACTAAAGGACCTAAAACTAAAATTGAACCTCTCATTGTTTTTACAAGTGAATAACTCGCAAATGTTTTTATTTTTTTTTTATTATGTATTCTGGCGACTCTTCTATCTTTAGATAAAGTAATTTTTGAACCTAAAGATCTTAATAAGTTTATCATTGTATTGATATCCCTTACCTTTGGTAAATTTTTTAATATAACTGGCTGATTGAAAAGTAAAGTCGCTGCTAATATTGGAAGTGAGGAATTTTTTGATCCTGAGATTTTAACCTCTCCCCTTATCCTACATGGGCCCTTTATTAAGAACTTTTCCATAAGTTATTTTTTGATTTTTGCTACCTGAATTGTAGTTTGACCCTGATATTTACCATTTTTAGACTTGTATGTTGTCTCTGGCTGAGTATCTGATTTGAAAAATAAAAATTGAGCTATGCCCTCATTAGAATATATTTTCGCTGGAATGGGTGTCGTATTACTCAGTTCTATTACTATATTTCCTTCAAATTCATTTTCTATTGGTGTTACATTGCAAATAATACCAGTTCGTGCATAAGTACTCTTTCCAACACAAATACATAAAACGTCTTTCGGTATTCTAAAATACTCAACTGTTTTTGCTAAAACAAATGAGTTTGGAGGAATAATACAGTGAGGACCCTTTCTCTCTACAAAGTTATCATCGGAAAAATTTTTAGGGTCTACCAAAGAACTATTTACATTAGTAAATATCCTGTACTCATCTGAAATTCTGACATCATAACCCATACTACTAAGACCATAAGATATTTTTCCCTCAGAAACTTGATGATCTAGAAATGGTTCAATCATATTGTGATCTTTACACATTTTTTTTATCCAAGAGTCAGGCTGGATAGACATTATTTATATTTTTTCTTGTTTTTTTTTTGAAAAAGCTTTCTTTTTTTTAAATTTTTTTTAAGAGCTAAGCTTAAACGCTCATTTTTATCTTTTGCAATCATTCTTTGTTTGGATTTGTAAGAAAATCTAGAGTAATTGGTTTAGATACATCTAAAGCTTTTTCTTTATTGTCATCTTTTTTGGTACCTTCTTTTGCTAAACGTTTTGCTTTTTTTTCAGCAAGTTTTCTCTCTCTTTTAGCTTGCTTCTCCATAAGTTTAGCACTTTTAGTTGATTTATAATCGTAATGAATGCCCATAAAAATTTCCTTATAAGATATAAATCATATTAGACAAAAAATTAAGGCAATAATTTGAAAAAAATGCTTTATTATTCGTAAAATACAATTTGTGATTAATGCTCCTGTAGTTAAATGGTATAACAAGTCCTTGGTAAGGACTAGTTCCCTGGTCAGTACAGGGTGGGAGCACCACTAATTTTTATAAAATGATTTTCTAAGGAAAATTGTAATCAAAACTAAAAAAATAAATGCAAGAATAGGTATATATATTTCAGACGAAATTAGAATATCACTAAATTTAGGAACGTCGGCATTTTCTTCAATAATTTTTTCTAATCCGTTCCCAATAGAAACAGCTAAAAAAATTTGAGGAATAATCCCTATCAATGTTGCAAAGAAAAAATTATATATTTTAACATTAAAAAGTGTTGGTAAGAGACAGCTTAATTGCCATGGTACTCCTCCTATAAATCTGTAGATTAATAGATAAATAAATTCTGAGCTCTTAAATCTAATTTCAAGTGTTTTAAACCTATTTAAAAA
Source organism: uncultured Pelagibacteraceae bacterium (assembly GCA_902597725.1). Taxonomy (GTDB): domain Bacteria; phylum Pseudomonadota; class Alphaproteobacteria; order Pelagibacterales; family Pelagibacteraceae; genus Pelagibacter. The sequence continues at coordinate 10,336 of CACJYQ010000003.1, read as the reverse complement.
CTTCTCTCTAACAATATCTTTTAAAAAATAGTTACCAAAAATATATAAAAAAGTTGCACCAATACTTAACCCTAAAACCACAATAATAGTTCCAATCCATTTGCCTAGAATAAAACCACCAAGAAGTGCAATTGGAGATCCAAATCCTAAAAAAGGAAATACCCACAAGATAGTTAAAAATAAAAAAATTGAAGATACTAAAAATAAGTTAGAACTTTTTAATTCAAGAAAATATAATCTATTCTTTTTTATAAAATCATAAGATGTTATTTCTTGGAGACTAAATTTTGAAAAAAACAATAATAAAAATATTAAAACCAAACTTACGTAAGATATTCCAATAATTAATTTAATTTTTTTTGTTTTTTCCATATTAACTATCGTATTTATAAAATCTTATATTTGCTATTTATATATTTAATTACTATAAAGATCGAAAATTTTAATAAATTAAAATCACTTTTATGAAAAGAACTTATCAACCTTCCAAAATCAAAAGAGCAAGAAAACACGGTTTTAGATCAAAAATGAAAACTAAGGGTGGCAAGAAACTTTTAGCTAGACGAAGGGCAAGAGGCAGAAAATCATTAACTGTGTCTGGTTAATCAATGAAAAGCAAAATACTTGCTCTTTCAAAAAACGAAGAATTTAAAAAGCTACTTCAACAAAAAAAAGTATCAAATAAATACGTCACGATTTTTTTTGGCTATCTAAATAATAAAAACAAAAACAAATTTAATATTTCATTTGTAACAAAGAAAAAAATTGGAAATGCTGTTAAAAGAAATAAAATAAAAAGGCGACTAAGAAACATAATGAATGATGCATTTAAAAAAATATCGATAAATTTGCATTATTCATATCTTGTTATTGCTAAGCCAACTATGCTAAATAATGAATTTAAAATAATAAAGGAAACCTTGTTTCAAGAATTTATTAAAATAAACAAATGAATATTTTTACACAGTTATTGATCAAATTTATTAAAACCTACAAATATATAATTAGTCCTTTGATTGGTCCCTCATGCAGATACTTGCCAACTTGTTCTGAATACAGTATTGAGGCTCTCAAAACTTATGGTTTTACAAAAGGCCTTTCGCTAAGTTTTAAAAGAATTGTTTCATGCCATCCATGGGGAAATAGTGGATTTGATCCAGTTAAAAAAGAAATAAAAACGAAAAAATAATGGACTCAAAAAATACAATAGCAGCTATAGCATTATCCTCAGCGGTAATAGTTTTGTATTCATTATTTTTTGTACCTGAAAAATCATCAATAGATCAAAATCTTGTAGAAAAAGAAAAAGTAGAACAAAGCACTGATACACCAATCTTAGAACAAAAAGAAACTTTTGTTGAGATTTCAAGAAAAGATGCTTTAATTGAAAGCGAAAGAGTTGAATTCGAAAATCCTAATGTAATTGGTTCGATATCTTTAAAGGGTGCAGTTATAGACGATCTAATTTTTAAAAATTATAATGTTGAACTTGAAAGTGATGAAAAAATAATACTATTAGGACCTAGAAATATTAAAGAAGGTTATTTAATTGAAAGTGGATTTGTAACCTCTGATAAAAATATAGACATTCCTACATCAGAGACCATCTGGTCTATTAAAGGAAATAAAAAATTAACTGAAAATTCTCCAATTAAATTATCTTGGACCAACGATCAAGGAATTACCTTTGAAAAAGAAATTTCTTTAGATGATAAATATTTATTTTCAATCAAACAAAGAGTTATTAACAAAACAAATGGAAAATATGACTTTTATTCTTATGGTCAGATTATAAGAAATGAGATTCCAGACATAATAGACTTTTTAATACTTCATGAGGGGTTAATTGCAACTTTAGATGATGAATTAATTGAGGAAGATTATGACGATATTCAAGAGAAAAAGTTTACAAAAACTGCACAAAAAGGTTGGTTGGGTATAAGTGATAAATATTGGATCACTTCACTAATACCTCCAAAAAATAAAGAATTTAAAACAACATTTGATTATAAGGATAAATTTAGAGCAAATTTTATTGCAACAGAACCACTTGAGTTGGGTCCAAATAATTCTATTGAAGAAAATTTACAAATAATAGTTGCTGCCAAAAGAGTGGATGTCATTGATGGATATGCAAAAAGTTTAGCTATCGATAAATTTGATCTAGTTATTGATTGGGGTTTCTTATATTTCATTACAAAACCCTTGTTTTTTGGTATTGATTATTTTTTCAAACTGCTTGGTAACTATGGATTAGCTATCATAGCTATAACAATTTGTATTCGTCTTGTTTTCTTTCCTTTGGCAAATTTTTCTTTTAGAAGCATGGCAAAAATGAAAGCTCTCACTCCAGAAATGGTAAGATTAAAGGAGCTTCATAAAAATGATAAAATGAAATTACAACAAGAAATGATGGCTCTTTATAAAAAAGAAAAAGTCAACCCAATGTCTGGTTGTCTTCCAATTCTTGTTCAAATACCAGTATTTTTTGCTCTATATAAAGTTTTATTCGTTACTATAGAAATGAGGCATATGCCATTTTATGGATGGATACATGATTTGAGTGAACGTGATCCTACAAGTATATTCAATTTATTTGGGCTATTACCTTACGATGTACCCTCATTTTTAATGATTGGTGCTTGGCCTGTTGCAATGGGAGTTTCTATGTGGGTACAGCAGAAATTAAATCCTGCTCCTACTGATCCTATGCAAGCTAAAATATTTATGTTCTTTCCACTCTTTTTGACTGTAATATTAGCGCCCTTTCCAAGTGGCTTAGTAATTTATTGGACTGTGAATAATATTTTAACTATGGCCCAACAAGTATTCATTATGAAAAGGACTACAGTTAAAACTGTCACTTAAAAGATTAATTATTACATTATAATAAAAATGGATTTAAAAAAAATACTTCCAAAAAATGGACCACCAATTAACGAAGTGTCCAAATACATAGAAAAATATAAAAATGACCTAATAGTAATAAAATATGGAGGAAATGTTTTTATAGATAGAGATATTTTTGACAATTTTATTACGGATATAAATATACTCAGTAAGTTAGGTATTTCATTTATAGTCGTTCATGGAGGAGGTCCAAGAATAAAAAGAGAGCTAGACAAATCAAATATTCAATCAAAATTTATTAGAGGTTTAAGAGTTACAGATAAAAAGATAATAAACATTGTTGAGTCAGTATTAATTGATTTTAATAATGATATTGTCAATTCCTTAAAAAGATTTGGTACTGATGCAATCTCAATTCATACAAAAAAAAACAATATAATTGAGGTAACACCAGAAGCAAAAGAACTTGGTTTTGTAGGAATACCTAAGAAAATTAATAATAACCTTATAGAAAAAATTTTAAATAAAAAACAAGTTCCAATAATTTCGCCATTAGGTTTGGGAAATGATAATCATCCATATAATATTAATGGTGATACAGCGGCTGGTGCGATCGCAAAGTCATTAAAATCCAGAAGATTACTATTAATGACCAATGTTGAAGGAGTTCTGGATAAAGACAAAAAGCTAATTAATGAAATTACTTCAACAGAGGTTTTAAAAATGATTGAAAACAATATTATTACAGAGGGAATGATACCTAAAATAAATACTTGTTTAGATGCAGTTAAAAATGGGGTTACAGCAGTTGGAATAATTGATGGGAGAAAGCAACACTCTATTTTATTTGAAATTTTTTCCGATAAGGGTTCTGGAACTTTGATAAGAAAATGAAAAATTTTAAAGAAATGAAATACCTTCTGTTGGATCTTGATGGGGTTTGTTATGGAAAACACAACAACTATTCTCTTGAGAGAGTATTTGGTCAAGTTTCCAAAAGAATGACAATGTTTATATCCGAGAGACTAAAAATAAATATGGAGGAAGCAAAAAAATTACAGACAAATTATTTCTACAAATATAACACTAGCTTAAATGGTTTAATGATACATCATGATATACCTCCAGAAGAATTCTTAAAATATGTCCACACAATAGATCTTTCATTTATGAAAGAGGACAAAATAATGAGGAATGAACTTGAAAAATTAGACATGGAAAAGTTTATTTTTACTAATGGGAGCGCCGAACATGCTAAAAATATTTTAACTCATTTAGGTGTTTATGATCTTTTTGGAAGAGACAAAGTTTTTGATATTAAAGATGCTGGGTATGTGCCAAAACCTGAGGCTAAAACTTTTGATTTAATGGTTAAAAAATTTGGATTAAATCCAAAAGAAACCATTTATATAGAAGATATAGCAAAAAACCTGAGTATTGGTTATGAGCGAGGCTGTGCAACTGTTTGGTTAATTAATGATGAACATTTTGGCAAGATAGATTCTGATAAAGATTATATTTCTCATAAAATTGAAAATCTGTCTTTATTTCTTAAGGAAATAAGGTTATTAAAAAGTCAATAAATTATGTCTATAGAAAAAATTATAAATGATGCTTGGGAAATTAAAGATCAAATAAACCAAAATTCAGACCAAAAAATCAAAGATGCAATAAATCAAGTTATTAGTGATTTGGACAGTGGAAAATCAAGAGTTGCTGAAAAAATAAATGGTGAATGGATTACACACCAACATTTAAAGAAAGCAATTATGTTAAGCTTTAGAATTTATCCAATGGAAAACTTAAATGGTCCTTACAGTAGTTGGTACGACAAATCTCACTTGTTAAAAGGTAAAACCGCAGGTTGGTCAAAAGAAGATCATGAAAGAGCTGGCTTTAGAATGGTTCCAAATTCTCCAGTTAGAAAAGGATCATATGTTGGAAAAAATGCTGTTTTAATGCCATGTTATGTAAATATTGGAGCTTATATCGATGAAGGAACAATGATAGATACATTTGCAAGAGCAGGTAGTTGTTGTCAAATCGGAAAAAATTGTCATATCTCAGCAGGATCAGGAGTTGGTGGAGTCTTAGAACCTGCACAAGCCTTACCTACGATAATCGAAGATAATGTTTTTCTTGGAGCTATGTCAGAAGTTGTTGAGGGAGTCATTGTCGGGGAAGGTTCAGTTTTAAGTATGGGTATGTATATAGGTCAATCAACTAAAATAGTCGATAGAAAAACCGGTAATATCACTTATGGTAAAATTCCGCCATACTCAGTTGTTGTCCCAGGTTCATTGCCAGACAAAAATAACTCGGCTGCACCATCGTTGTACTGTGCTGTAATAATTAAGCAGGTTGATGAAAAAACAAGGTCAAAAACTTCTATAAACGACCTTTTACGAGACTGAAATGAAAACTTTAAATCAGTTACAATTAGCTAAAGAGCTAATTAGATTTCCTTCAATTACTCCTGTAGATGCAGGAATAATGAAATTTTTAGAAAAAAAATTGAAAAGACTTGGTTTCAAAACAAAAACACTCGAATTTAAAGAAAAGGGTTTTAAGCCTGTTAAAAATTTATATGCAAGATTTGGAAATAAAAGTCCAAACTTCTGTTATGCAGGTCACCTGGATGTTGTGCCTCCTGGAAATATAAAAGATTGGACAATTAATCCATTCAAACCATCTATTAAAAAAGGTCACCTAATTGGAAGAGGTGCAAATGATATGAAAAGTTCTATTGCAGCTTTCGTTTCTGCTGTAAGCGCATTTTTGTCGAAAAATAAAAAATTTAATGGATCAATTAGTCTGTTGATAACAGGTGATGAGGAAGGTGATGCAGTTAATGGTACAAAAAAAGTTGTAGAGTTTTTAAGAAAAAAAAGAGAGAAGATTAATTTTTGCTTAGTAGGTGAACCAACTAACCCAAATGTTTTAGGTGAAATGATTAAAATTGGTCGAAGAGGCAGTTTAACTGGTAAATTAATTATATTTGGTCTACAAGGTCACGTTGCATATCCATCTAGAGCAAATAATCCTTCAACCATAATTGTTAATATTTTAAAAGAATTGAAAGAAATTCAGTTTGATAAAGGAACTAAAGATTTTCAACCTACAAACCTGGAGGTTACCAGGATAAATATAAATAATACTGCAGATAATGTAATTCCAGCGACAGCTGAAGCAACATTCAACATAAGATTTAATAATAAACATTCCTCGAATTCTCTTAAAAAAAAACTTAATAAAATTTTTAGAAAAATAACCAAAAAACATAGCTCAAAATTTAAAATTGAGTACAGAGTTTCTGGTGAAGCTTTTTTGACAAAGCCTAACAAAACAACATTTATGATACAAAATATTATTAAAAAAATAACTAAATTAAAACCAAAATTATCTACAACAGGTGGAACATCAGACTTAAGATTTATAAGAACCATATGTCCTGGTCTTGAATTTGGGTTAGTTGGAAAAACTATGCATAAAGTTGATGAAGCAGTATCTGTAAAAGATCTTAAAAATCTAACAAAAATTTATGAAAATATTTTAAAAAATTATTTTAAATGAATACAGCAATTATAAATTCTGACTCTTATGAAAAACATGACACTGGTGACGGTCATCCTGAGCAGCCTAAACGAGTAATTGCCATAAAAGAAAAATTAAAAAAAAGAAGTGATCTGATTTGGGAAAAACCAGTTAATGTGCCAGGTGATATATTGGCAATGACACATTCAAAAGAATATATTGATAATTTAAATAGTTCATTTCCTCAAAAGGGTCTAAAATTTTTAGATGGAGACACTGTAATATCACCAGACAGTAAAAAAGCAGTATTTGATGCAGCTGGCTCAACAATTAGAGCCATTGATGGAATAGAAAATAAAGAATTTAAGAACGCGTTTTGTTTAGCAAGACCTCCTGGACATCATGCGGAAAAGGATAAGGCAATGGGATTTTGTTGTATATCAAACGCTGGGGTAGCCACTAATTACTTAATTAAAAATTATAAATATAAGAGGGTTGCATGTGTAGATTTTGATGTGCACTGGGGAAATGGAAATTATGATGTTATGCGTAATAACAAACATTCATTATATATTTCAACACACCAATATCCTTTTTATCCTGGAGGAGGAACATATAAGGATAAGGGAAACTTTAACAACTCTTTAAATATACCCTTACCAGCAGGCACAAACTCAGAGGAATATTTTAATGCGTTCGATAGAGTTTTAGATAGGTTAGTTAATTATAAACCTGATTTTCTTATATTCTCAGCAGGTTTTGATGCACATAAAGATGATCCTTTGGCTCAATTTAAACTAAAATCAAAAGACTTCTATGAAATTACTAAAAGAACTTTAGCTGCTACCAACGAGTTCACTCAAGGGAAAGTTATCTCTATTCTTGAGGGTGGTTACGATTTAAATGCATTATCTGAAAGTGCTAATGAACATGTTAACGCACTTGTAGAATTCAATTGATTTAAATTTAATTAATAATACTTCACTCAAATGAAACTTTATAGAATTAAAAAATCTAAAATTGATAAAAAAGGTCGAGGTCTTTATGCTACACGTGATATTAAAGAAGGAACAAAAATAATAAACTACGTTGGCAAAATAATAACAAATAAAGAGGTAGATGAGTCAACCAAGTTTGATAATAAAAAACCCATTTACTTATTCACATTAAATAAAAGATATACCCTTGATGGAGATTTTTCATGGAATATTGCAGGTCTTGTAAACCATAGTTGCAATAATAATTGCGATTATAACGGCAAAGGTTTAAAAGTATGGATTACTGCAATTCGTGATATTAAAAAAGGAGAGGAGTTTACGTGTGATTATGGGTTTGGTTATGATGAAGACTATAAACAATTTCCATGTAAATGTGGTTCAAAAAATTGCTGTGGTTATATTGTAAGAGCAGAGTCTAGATGGAGAATTAATAAAAAGTTTGCAATGAGTTACAAAAAAAAATTAATAAATAACTCTCGCTAAATAAAGTCCCTCAGGTGGTGCCGGCGGCGCACATAAAATCCGTTTTTTTGAGTTCATGATATAATTGAATTTTTTTAAAGACCATTTTTTTTCACCTACATATTTTAAACAACCAACCATTGATCTAACTTGTTGTTGTAGAAAAGATTGAGATTGAAATTCTATTTCTATTTTATTATTTCTAAATTTTATTTTGACAGATTTCATAGTTTTGATTGGACTTTTGGCTCTACAACTTGAAGCTCTGAAGGTAGAAAAATCCTTTGTGCCAACTAATTTTTTTGCAGCTTTTTTCATTATTATTAAATCAAGTTTATTAATAATGTGCCATCCTCTATTTTTATCTATTACAGGTCTACTTAAACGATTAATAATTATATATTTATATATTCTCATTCTTGCAGAAAATCTTGCATGAAAATCTTTACCCCTTTTTTTAATTTTGATAATTGTAATCATTTCCTTGTTTAAAAAATGATTTAAAGATTTGACAAATTTATTCAAATTTTCAATTTTTTTTTTACACTCAAAATGTGCAGATTGTTCAAGCGCGTGTACTCCTTTATCTAATCTTCCAGCACCAAATAAGATAATTTTTTCTTTTAATAATTTAGAAATTCTCTCTTGAATAATACCTTGTATAGTTTTGCCTTTTGTTTGAATTTGCCAACCTCTAAAATCGGTACCTACATATTCTATCAATATTTGATATTTAAACATTAGATATGATTGAACCTTTTCTGATTTGAGATCCAAGCATAAACTCTCCTGTTTTTTGAACCTTTTTACCTTCTCTCTGTATTTCAAAAACTTTAATAGATTTTTTACCTCCACACGCTATTTCAAGATCATCTGATATAACCTCGCCACTTTTACCAATACCATTTCCAATATCTGCTTTTAAAATTTTATATCTTTGACCGTTAAAATTGAAAAAAGCTCCTGGGGAGGGATATAGGCCATTAATTTTTCCAATTATTTTTAGAGCATCACTGTTCCAGTCTATTTGGCCCTCATTTTTATTAATTTTCTTTGCATAAGTGGCTTTAGAGTTATCCTGATCAACAAAATTTGTTTTACCCTCAAAAATTTCATCTACAACATCTAAAATTTTATCTGCTGCTATTAATGCGAGTTTTTCAGAGACTTCTTTTGCATTGAGACTTTGGTCAAGTTTTATTTTAAAAGTGTTACTTACAGGCCCGCTATCTAATTCTTCATTGATTTTCATAATACTGATCCCAGTTTCCGAGTCTAAATTCATTATAGCTCTCTGAATGGGTGCGGCGCCTCTCCATTTTGGGAGTATTGATGCATGAATATTTATAAAACCTTTTTTTGTTAGACTTAAAAATTCTTTAGGAATTATTTGTCCATAGGCCACAACAATTGCAAGATCGGCATCAAATTTTTTTAAAAACTCATATTCCTCAGTGTTGTTTTTTAAGTTCTGTGGAGATCTAAATTCTATATTTAAAGTTTCCGATATACCTTGAACTGGTGACTTATTTATTCTCTGACCTCGGTGAGATTTTTGGGGTGGCTGTGTATAAACTAAATTTATTGGAAAACCATTTTGATAGAGTGATTTCAATATTGGAACTGCGAACATGGGTGTACCCATAAAAATGATTTTTTTAGGCATTTCTAAACTAATATTCTGTCAGGATTTTTTTTTGTTTTTGAAATTTTTTTGATTATGATATCTCTTTTTAACTTTGATAAATGGTCAATTATCAATTTTCCGTCTAAATGATTAATTTCGTGTTGCAAACAAGTTGATAATAGACCATCGCACTTTAAAAATTTTTTTTCACCATTGATATCAATATATTCCACTTCACAAATTTTTGGCCTTTCTATCTCTATAAATGTATCTGGAATTGATAAACAACCCTCTTCATAGATTGAGGTTTCATTACTTACTTTTTTAATAACGGGATTTATGAAACTTAAAGGCTCCCTCTTTTCGTCTTTAGTAGACACATCAATTACTAAAATTCTTTTTAGGATACCAATTTGCACTGCAGCTAATCCGATACCTTTCGAAGCGTACATTGTATCAAATAAATCATTAATAAGTTTTTTTTCGTTATTACTAACTTTTTCTAGTGGTTCGGAGATTTTTTTTAAGGTTTCATCAGGGACCGTAATTATATCTTTAATACTCATTAGATAAATAAATAAACTAATTTTTAAACTTTTAAAGGAAGAACTTTTAATAAAATTTTATTACGGATTGAGTCAATATTTAATTGATTAAGTGCACTTACTATAAAAAATAGTGTATCTTCATCTAAAGCTTTCAACTCATCTTGACCAATAACCTCTATAATTCTGAGAATTGTTGAGGCTAGCTCATTATTATTTATCATGACTTGAATATCTGTTGGCATTTCAGAGTCTAAAATTTTATATAAATTTTCATATTTCTTATCGATTTTTATACCATCTGATTTTAACGACTCGAT
>CACJYQ010000002.1 GCA_902597725.1 uncultured Pelagibacteraceae bacterium | reverse complement strand
TTTTGGCAAAAAGAATTTTTATAAAGGATTATTAATCATTCTCTCTAATATTATTTTTTCTGTATTATTAATCTTAAATTCTGAATTATTTTGAAAAATAATTTGTTTACTCAAATCGATCTTAATATTTTCAAACTCTATAATTCTCTTTAAGTTAATTTTTTTTGTTTTATTAACAATATTTTTAATTCTTAAATCGAGCTCTTTGGGTTCAAACGGTTTTGGTAAATAATCATCGGCACCCATCTCCAACCCATGGATTCTCTCATTTGGCTCACCTCTTGCAGTCAATAAGATTACTGGAGTGTTGATGTGTTCTTTATTTTGATTTAAAAAATCAAGCCCACTTTTTCCAGGCATCATTATATCGAGAATAATTAAATCAAATTTGATAATTTTTATTTTTTCTAAAGCTTTTTCGGCATTACTAGCTGTAGAAACTAAATATTTTTTTTCATTCAGATATTTTTTTACTAAAGATCTAATTCCCTCATCATCATCTACTACTAAAATATGAGCAACAAATTTATCCATTTATAATTCTATTTAAAACCTCATCAAAATTAAGCACTTCTTGTGAACTTGAATTAAGTAAAGCATTATAAATTCTTTTTTTTTGTATCTCAAAAATTTCATTAAAAATTTTTTTTCCTTTTTCGTTAAGAAAAATATGTTTAATTCTTGTGTCAGTTTCATCTTTATTAAAGAAAACTATCTCAAGTTTGATTAAATCTTTTAAAACTCTATTTAGACTTTGCTTAGATACTTTAAGCTTTCTCATAAGTTCTGAAATCGATATTCCCTCATACATAGATATTAAATGTATCGTTTTTTGATGGGCTAAGCCAATATGATATTTATTGAGAATTTTTTTTGAGTCTGAAAAAGTTTCTCTATAACTTATAAATAATTTTTCAATTAAATGTTTTAATTGTTCATCTTTTAAATATAAAAGCTCTTTCATCACAGGTAAGTTATATTGACATATTATATATACATAGATATTTTTCAGTAATAATTTTATATTTCATACATGATACCTTACGATAAAAGATCTGGTAAAATATGGTACAATGGCGAATTAGTAGATTGGTCAAATGTTAAAGTGCATGTTTTAAGCCATGGATTACATTACGCTAGCTGTGTTTTTGAAGGTGAGAGAGTTTATGATGGTTCAATTTTTAAACTAGAGGAACATACTTCTAGATTTTTTCACTCAGCAAGACGAATGGGTTTCGAGATCCCTTACACTGAAGCTGAAATAAATGCTGCTTCTAACTCCATAATTAAAAATCAAAAAGTTGAAAATGGCTATGTAAGGCCAGTAGCTTGGAGAGGAAGTGAGATGATGGCAATCTCAGCTCAACAAACAAAAATTCACGTTGCAATAGCAACTTGGGAATGGGGTTCATATTTTGATCCAAAATTAAAAGTTGAGGGAATTAGATTGAATATTTCAAATTGGAGAAGACCAGCTCCCAATACAATACCATGGGACACAAAAGCTTCAGGTCTTTACATGATATGCACTCTTTCAAAACATGAGGCAGAAAAAAATGGTTACACCGACTCTTTAATGCTAGATCATGAAGGTAATATTGCTGAAGCTACTGGTGCAAATATTTTTTTTAAAGATTCGAATGGCGAGTTACACACGCCGTTACCAGATTCTTTCCTAGATGGAATTACTAGAAGAACAGTGATTGAAATTGCAAAATCAAAAAATATTAAAGTTCATGAAAGAAAAATAAACCCCTCAGAGTTGAAGAATTTTGTTGGATGTTTTTTAACTGGAACTGCAGCAGAGGTAACCCCAGTATCTTGTATCGCTGAAAATGAATTTAAAGTTTGTGATTTAATTATTGGTCTTAACGAAAGTTATCAGAAACTTGTTAGAAAGAAAAAAGCAGCTTAATCTTTATTATCTTCTGAGATCGCGTGATCAATACCTTTTCGGATATATTCATATCCCGTAAAAAGAGTTAAAGCAGCCGAAAGCCATAAAAGAATTATTCCAATAGTTTGAGCATTATAATCTTGAAAATTAATAATTTTGTTTCCAGTTTCACCAGAAAGTAAAAGTGCAATAGCAACCATTTGCAATACAGTTTTTAATTTTGCTAGATTCGAAACTGGTAGTTTGATTTTTCCTTTAGCTAGAAATTCCCTTAATCCTGATATCAAAATTTCACGAGTAAGGATAATGATTGCTGCTATTACCTCATAATTTCTTATAGTTCCATCCATTACCAAAAGTATTAAAGCAGTTGCAACGATAATTTTATCTGCAATAGGATCAAGTAATTCTCCAAGTTTAGACTCTTCCCCAAGAAATCTTGCTAGCATCCCATCTAAAAAATCTGTGAAAGATGCAACTATGAATAAAATTAATGCTGTCAAATCTCCATAAAAACCTGGTAAGTAAAATGCTAACACAAAGAAAGGAACAATTAAGATCCTGCCAATAGTTAGAATATTTGGTATTTTTTTAAGCATAATTTTTTATTCATGAAAAAAGTTATATATTTTTTTTGCAACTTTTTCCTCAACCCCTTCTACAGATTTAATCTCATCTAGGCTTGCAGATTCGACTGCCCTAGCTGATCCAAAATGGTTTAATAAAGCTCTTTTTCTTATGGAACCTATTCCGTCAATTTGGTCTAGCAGGGATTTACTGATACCCTTTTTCCTTTTTGCTCTATGAGCACTAATTGCAAAGCGATGAGATTCATCCCTTATTCTCTGAAGAAAGAATAAAGTAGGATCATTTTTAACGAATTTAAATTCCTTACCGTTATGAAAGAAAGTCTCATTTCCGCTATTTCTATATTTACCTTTGGCAATCGCAATTATAGGAATATCATGAAGCCCAAGTTCATTTAGTGTTTCTCTAGCTACTGAATATTGTCCTTTTCCTCCATCTACCATTACTAGATCTGGAAAAGTTAAATAGTTATCTTTTTCTTGTATTGCTCTCTTAAATCTTCTATTCAAAACTTCTTTCATCATTCCATAATCATCTTGTTCATTCTTTTTTAGCTTAATGTTAAATTTTCTATATCTTTTTTTAATAAATCCATCATCACCATAAGCTATCAATGCACCTACACTGTTAGTTCCCTGTATATGGCTGTTATCATAAACCTCAATCAGATTAATATTTGTCTCTAGATTAAATTTACTTGCCACAGCTTCAAATAATTCCTTATTATTTTGACTTTCATAAAGCTTTCTATTTAAACTCTCTTTAGCGTTTTTTATTGCTAGGTTAATTACTTTTAATTTTGACCCTTTTTTAGCTATAGATATAGTAACTTGTTTTTTTTCTTTAAGAGAAAGAGTTTTTTCAATCAAAACTTTTTCTTTAATCTCTTCAGATAATATTATTGAAGATGGGACACTTTTATTTTCATAAAATTGTGTGACAAAAGAATTAATTATATTGCTTAAATCTTCATCGGGATCGTGTTTTGGAAAAAAAGATTGATTGCCCCAGTTTTGTTTTGATCTATAAAAAAAAACTTGAATACATGCTTTGCCAGACTCTTTATATCCTGCGATTACATCAGCCTCTATAAGATTTGCTTCATTAATTCTTTGTGATGATTGAATAATATTTAACGATTTTATTCGATCTCTTAATATCACTGCTTTTTCAAAATCTAAATTCTCGCTAGCTCTTTCCATCTGCACCGAGAGGCTTTTTTGTATTTTCCTTGATTTACCAGAAACAAACTCAATAGCATCATCAACAGTCTTCTTGTATTCATCACTTTCTATGTAACCAACGCATGGGCCAGAGCATCTTTTAATTTGGTATAAAATACATGGTCGTTCTCTGTTTTTGAACACAGTATCGTCACAAACTCTAAGATGAAATATTTTTTGTATCATTTTAATTGTCCAGTTAGCTGATCCAGCAGATGCAAAAGGTCCAAAATAAAAACCTTCGGTAGTTTTTTTTCCTCTGTGTCTTTTTATTTGTGGCCATTTATCTTTGTTGCCAATGAATATAAAAGGAAAAGATTTATCATCTCTTAGTAAAATATTAAATTTTGGTTTATATTTTTTGATTAAATTTGCTTCTAGAAGTAAAGCTTCACTTTCATTGGAAGTAGTTGTTATCTCCAATTTTCTAGTTTGTGACAACATTCTTTCGGTTCTAATAATATGGTTTTTTTCAGCTACATAACTTTTGAGTCTATTTGGTAAATTTTTGGCTTTACCAACATAAAGAATTTCTTCTTTTTCATTCAACATCCTATAAACACCAGGAAGTTTTGGGATTAAGGGCAGTTCTTTTTTTATTATTTCTTTTCCAATATCAGAACTTATCATGACTTCTCTTTTTGGTAATTTGAATACCAACAGATGAGCATTCTTTTAAAATCTCTAATTTTTCAATTTTAAGCATTATCTTAGCAATTCTTTTATCTTTAAATAATTCGTCAAAGACAGCCTCTGCAAGAGTTTCTAAAAAGTTATAATGTTTTTTCTTAACCAGTTTTCTTATTAGCTTAACAATAGTTCCATAATTAACTATTGATTTTAAATCTTTATCATTTGACGGTTTTTTATCTTGATAATCTATTTCAAGGCTAAATTTTACTTTTTGAGCATTTTCTCTTTCAAAATCATAATATCCAAGTTTTAAATCCAGTATTAACTCGTTTATAAGGATTTTTTTTTCGTAATTGAAAAGGGATTTTCCTTTATCAATTTTAACAATTTTAAAATTATTTTTTTTCATTCCTTACCTAGAACATCTGGTGTTTGCCAGTTTAAACTTTGGCCACTATCAATTGCCAGCACTTGACCAGTAATAGATCTGCTTTTTATAAAAAAGTCAACAGCATTACAAATCTCATTAACATCAACCTGTCTTTTTAAAGGAGTAGCAAGATATTGTTTTTTAAAATGTTTTTCAGTCTGCCTTTGATTTTTGATAGTAGGTCCTGGGGCAATACCATTTACCCTTATTTTAGGAGAAAGACTCATAGCACTCGTTTTTGTCAAAGTATAAAGACCAGATTTACTAATAGTGTAAGAAAAGAAATATGGAGTTAGTTTAAAAATTCTTTGATCAATAATGTTAATAACATTGTTATTATTTCCTCTAATATTTTTGGAAAATTCTTTAGTTAAAAGCGCAGGTGCTTTTAAATTTGTTGATATATGTTTCTCCCAACTTTTATTAGTAAAATTTGCTAATTTATCATTCTCAAATAATGAGGCATTATTAACAAGACAATCAAAATATTTTAATTTAGATTTTGCTAATTTGATAATTTTGATAGTATCTTTTTCTTTACTTAAATCACCTTTGACTAAATAAACTTTAGTTCCAATGCCCTCTAATTTTTTTTTGAGAATTACTGCTTTAGATTTTGATTTATTAAAATGAAGAACTAACTCTTTATTTGGACCTGAAAGCTTTTTTGCAATTGCAGCACCTATTCTTGTTGCTCCACCTGTGATAATTATTTTGCGTGCTTCCATTTTTTATCTTTTTTTTTTGTAACTTTTGTACCAGGCATACCCATAGTGGATCTTCCTTTGGGATAAAGTTTATTTTTAACATCATACTGTCTTATTTTTGGATTTAATGTTATTTCTAATTCAGTACTCTCTAATTTTCTTATTTCATCTCTGATTTTTGCTGCTTCTTCAAACTCAAGATTGGAGGCTGCCTCTTTCATTTTTTTATCCAAAGCTTTTAAATGTTTTTTTAAATTTCCACCAACGTTTGAACCCTCACTGATTTTTACATAATCTTTCTCATAAACACTTTCTAGAATATCGTTAATTTCTTTTTTTACTGTTTTCGCATCGATTTTATTTTTTTTATTATAATCCAACTGAATTTTTCTTCTTCTTTCTGTTTCTTGCATAGCTTTTTTGATACTTTTTGTTTCTTTATCAGCATACAAAATTACTTTGCCGTCAACATTTCTTGCAGCTCTTCCAATAGTTTGAATCAAGGATGTTTCAGATCTTAGAAATCCTTCTTTGTCTGCATCCAAAATTCCAACTAGAGCACATTCAGGAATATCTAAACCCTCTCTTAATAGATTTATGCCTACAAGCACATCAAAAACACCCATCCTTAAGTCTCTCATAATTTCTATTCTTTCAAGAGTGTCTATATCGGAATGAAGGTATCTAACTTTCACTCCATTTTCATGGAGGTACTCAGTTAAATCCTCTGCCATTTTTTTAGTAAGAGTTGTAACTAGAACTCTATGATTTTTTTCTATTACCTTTTTACATTCATGCATTAAGTCATCTACTTGGTTTTTAGCAGGTCTTATTTCCACTGGTGGATCAATTAATCCGGTTGGCCTTATAACTTGGTCAATAAACTTCCCTTTTGTTTGTTCTAATTCCCAAGGCCCTGGTGTTGCTGAAACAAACACTGTTTGTGTTCGCATTAAATCCCATTCCTCAAATTTTAATGGTCTATTATCCATACAAGATGGAAGTCTAAATCCGTATTCAGCTAACGTACTTTTCCTTGATCTATCACCTTTGTACATTCCATTAAGCTGGGGAACTGTTACATGACATTCATCAACAAAAATTAAAGTATTATCTGGAAAGTATTCAAATAAAGTTGGGGGTGGTTCGCCTGGTTTTCTACCTGACAAAAACCTTGAGTAATTTTCAATTCCAGCACAAGATCCAGTTGCCTCAATCATTTCAAGATCAAATTTAGTTCTTTCCTCAAGTCTTTGAGCCTCAAGCAATTTATTTTCTGCTTTATGTTTTTTAAGAGTAATTTCTAATTCTTTTCTTATATTTAAAATCGCTTGCTCAATAGTTGGTTTAGGAGTTATGTAATGACTATTCGCATAAACTTTAACTAAACTTAATTCTCTAACTTGATCACCTGTGAGAGGGTCAAACTCTTCAATTTTCTCTAGTTTATCACCAAACAAATTTAATCGCCAGGCTCTATCTTCTAAATGAGATGGAAAGATTTCTAAATATTCACCACGAGCTCTAAAAGTGCCTCTATAAAAATTTTGATCATTTCTTTTGTATTGTAAAGCAACTAAAGATTTAATTATTTGTTCTCTATTATAATCGTAGTTTTTTTGAAGTGTTAGAGTCATTTTGCTATAAGCCTCAACAGAGCCTAAACCATAAATACATGACACACTGGCTACGATTAAAACATCATCTCTTTCCAAAAGTGATCTTGTTGCTGAATGTCTCATCCTGTCTATTTGTTCATTGATTGATGCTTCTTTTTCAATGTACGTGTCGGATCTTGGCACATAAGCCTCTGGTGTGTAGTAATCATAATAAGAGACAAAATACTCAACAGCATTATCAGGAAAGAATGTCTTCATTTCTCCATAAAGTTGAGCTGCTAGAGTTTTGTTTGGGGCGAGAATTAAGGCCGGTCTATTTGTGGCCTCTATTACCTTTGCCATTGTAAAAGTTTTTCCAGATCCTGTAACACCTAATAATACCTGATTAAACTCTTCTTTATTTGCACCATTAACTAATTTTTTAATAGCCTCAGGTTGATCGCCTGCTGGTTTAAAATCAGATTTAATTTTAAATTTTTTACCACCTTCAAGTTTTCCACTGATTTTTGGGTTTTTGCTCTGAATATCTGTAATTAAATCTTGATATGTATTTTCCATATATTAAACAAAGTATTAGAATTAATTTATATTTCAATGAGCATAATATCAGACAGTTTAAAAAGAATTAAGCCATCCCCAACTATTGCAGTTACTCAGAAAGCTAGAGAATTAAGAGCAGCTGGTAAAGATGTAATTGGTTTAGGAGCGGGAGAGCCAGATTTTGACACTCCAGAAAATATAAAAAATGCTGCGATCAAAGCTATAAAAAGAGGAGACACAAAATACACTGCAGTAGACGGTACACCTGAACTTAAAAAAGCTATTATAAAGAAATTTAAAAGAGAAAATAAACTAAACTATTCTCTAGATCAAATAACTGTTGGTACAGGGGGAAAACAAGTTCTTTATAATGCTTTTATGGCAACTCTCAATAAAGGTGATGAAGTAATTATACCGGCACCTTTTTGGGTATCATATCCGGACATGGTTTTGTTAGCTGGAGGTAAACCAAAAATAGTAAAATGTACTGAAAAAGAAGGTTTTAAGCTTACTCCAAAAAAATTAAAAAAAGCAATATCTAAAAAAACTAAATGGATAATTCTTAATTCTCCATCAAATCCAACAGGAGCAGGTTATTCCAAAAAAGAAGTTAATGATTTAGCAAAAATTTTAATCGAAAATAAAAAAATTTTTATTTTAAGTGACGATATTTATGAACATGTAAGGTATGATAACTTTAATTTTTTTACAGCTGCTCAAATTTCTAAACTTAAAGATAGAACACTTACAATGAATGGAGTAAGTAAATCGTATGCCATGACTGGTTGGAGAATAGGCTATGCTGCTGGTCCTAAAGAAATAATAAAAGCCATTCGTAAAATTCAATCACAATCTACTTCAAACCCATCTTCAATAAGTCAGGCAGCAGCTGTTGAGGCATTGAATGGAAAACAAGGATTTATAAAAACAAGAGCTAAAGCATTTAAAGATAGAAGAAACTTTGTTGTAAAAAGCCTTAATAGTATAAAAGGTATAAGTTGTTTAACTCCAAATGGAGCATTTTACGTATTTCCAAGTTGCAAAGGTTTGTTAAACAAAAAAACAAAAATTAAAACAGATACCGAATTCGTACAAACGTTGCTTGAAAGAGCTAATGTTGCAGTTGTGCAAGGGTCTGCATTTGGCTTGAATGGTTATTTTAGAATTTCCTATGCTACTTCGATGAAAAATCTAAAGAAGGCAATGGATAGAATTAAATCGTTTTGTGAAAATCTAAATATATAGTAAAGAGTTTTTGGTAGATATTAAAAAAATTATGTTTATCAAAAATTAATCTTATTTATCAATGAACAGTATAAGATTATTACATATCGGTCTTGGAAAGTGTGGCTCTTGTTATTTAGAGCAAATTTTTAGAGAAATTTCAAAAAAAAAAAATTTAGAAATGATAGATATCTATAAATTTATAGACAAAAAAAAAATTCAAAGACATTACCTCGAGAACGAAAATAACCTAGAAAATAAATTCCCTAAAAATTATATTTTATCCAAAAGATCATTGTTTTCAAAAAGATGGGAGTTTAATCATTTAGAGATTTCTTTTGAAAATTTAAAAAGAAACTTTTCAAGTGACACTACCATCCTGTTAGTTTTGCGTAATCCTTATGATTTATTGAATTCAATATATTTACAAGCAATCCAAGTATATGAAATTAAAAAACCAAGTGAATTTTTTTATGTTGAAAAAAATAATATTGAGAGAAAAGATGGGATGTTTAATTTATATAACTTTGATTATAAGTTTTTAATATCTTTGTATAAAAGCTATTTTAAGAATGTAATTGTCGTTAAATATGAAGAACTCAATAATTTGAATTTTCTTCATAAAATTTTTAATTTTGACGAAAATTTTATGGGGTATTTACATAGACATAAAGATATTCATTATAATAGATCAATTTCACGTGCAGGGGTAAGCACTTTTATGTTTTTAAATAAGTTTATAGATTTAAAGAAATATCAGCGATTTATAAAAAGAAAAATTACGTACACTAACAATCCTGTTTATAAAATTAAAAATAAAATCCTTAGGCAATTTCTCTTAAGGGAGTTTTTTCAGGAAAAATTTGATAAAATATTCCCATATAAAAAATTTTATATCGATAAAAAATTTATTCCTATTAATATTGATGATGTTAATAAAGAGTATGACGATCTTGACGTCACAAAGTTATAAATTTATTGCGAGATTATTTTTGAGTTAAAATTCTTTTAGCTGGAATAGTTTTTTTAATCCAATTATTTGGGATAGAATTTATACCTTTTAAAGCAGCGAAATATGCTCCAGTAAAATTTGCTCTTGAACAATTGCACCCACCTGCCTTTATTGTTTTTAATATAGCATCTTTATAATTTTTTGAATTTATGATTGTATATATTGAACTGTTAAAAGTACCTGGATAGCTGCAAGCCATACCTAGTTTCTTTATCGTAGTTGGATCAAACTTTGTTCCAAATTTTCTTATTTTTTTAATGTCATTAACGATTCCTTTAAAAAAAGAATTTCTATTGAATTTTTTTGTAAATTCTTTGATTGGGTCCTCAGATCCCTTTAACGCAAAATCTATTAAATAAAATTTTGCCATAGCATATTTAAAACTTATTTTTGATACTGTTACAATTTTGAAAATTTTTTCTAAACTTTTAAAATCAAAGCCATATAGAAAATACGGAAGAGTAGCACAAAAACCATCTGACTCATTGACTTTTACACCACCAGAGATCTTCTTTTTTAATTTGATATTTTTTACCGTCTCAATAATATTTTGATGTATCCATGGTCCCCTGACTATACCACGCCAGTCTTTGACTTTTTTATATTTGGATCTCAGTTTTAAATTTTTCCAATATTTACTTCCAGGGCCAAAGTTTTTTAGGATTTTTTTTTTAAAACGTTTCTCTATATTTTTGTGTCCATCCAATAGTGTGTGAAACATCACTTGGCTAATTTCATTGTAACCAGAGACTTTCCCGGTTTTGATATTATAGAAGGGACTTCTATTCTTTTTTAAGAAAGAGAAGTCTTTTTTTCCTTTAATATAAATACTTAGTTTTTTTTGATTATAAACCCAATGTAATGGCCTAGCAGCTGCATCTGCAACTGTAGCTCCTAAGAAAACATGAAGATTATTTTTCACTTTAATGAGATAAAAACTTTTCAGCCTCAAGTGCTGCCATACATCCCATACCAGCAGCAGTTACCGCTTGTCTAAATGTTTTATCCTTTACGTCTCCAGCTGCATAAACACCTGGTACATTAGTCTCTGTTGAATCTGGTTTTGTTATCAAATAACCCTCATTATCCATACTAAGTTGATCTTTAAATAATTGCGTTGCAGGGTCATGACCAATAGCAATGAAAACACCGTCTAATTTTATTTCATCAATTTTATTTGTTTTCACATTCTTAACTTTAATTCCTTTAACATTTTTTGGATCTTTATCTCCAATTACATCCTCAACAACTGTATCCCAAATGATTTCAATTTTTTTATTTTCCATAAGTTTTTTTTGAAGCATTTTTTCAGCTCTTAGACTATCTCTTCTGTGAATTAATTTTACTTTTGACGCAAATTTTGTAAGAAACATTGCTTCCTCAACAGCCGCATTACCTCCACCTACAACAGCAACTTCCTTGTCTTTAAAGAAAAAACCATCACATGTTGCACATGCCGATACACCAAATCCTCTGAACTCTTGTTCAGATTTAATATTTAACCATCTAGCTTGGGCACCTGTAGAAATTATTATGCTATCAGCAGTATATTTTTGACCAGTGTCACCCACAGCCTCGAAAGGTGTTGTTTTTAAGTTTACTGAACTTATATGATCTTCAATCATTTCTGTTCCAACTGCTTTTGCTTGTTCTTTCATTTGATCCATAAGCCATGGACCTTGAATAACATCAGCAAATCCAGGAAAGTTTTCAACATCTGTTGTTGTGGTTAATTGGCCTCCAGGCTCCGCCCCATAAACTAAAATTGGACTCAACATTGCTCTCGCAGCATAAACTGCAGCAGTGTATCCAGCAGGACCAGACCCAATTATTAACACTTTTGTGTGTTTAGTTGGATTTTGACTCATATGAAAGCTATATAGTGATAAATGACTAAATTAAAAGGTTTATTATTGACCGAGGGTATGCATGGCATGATTAGCCAAGTTGAGGGGCTTGCCAAAGCTCTTAATCTTGAATTTATACACGAAAAAATTGAACTAAATAATTTTTGGAAAATGATTCCTCCAAAATTAACACCCGTAAAAGATTTTGTTTTCAAAAATAATATATCAAAAAAATTTAATGTAGTAATTTCATGTGGGAGAAAAAGTGTAGTCCCATCCATCTTTTTAAAAAAAAAATTTGGAAGTAAAATTATGAACATTCATATTCAAGATCCAAAAGTATTATTAAATAATTTTGATTTTGTTATTGCGCCAGAGCACGACGGTCTTGAGGGAAAAAATGTTCTTAAAACCAAAGGAGCAATTCATTATCTTACCGAAAAAGAGTTAGAGGAAAATGTTAATTATTTAAAACCTAGAATTAAAAAAGAAAAAGTAATTGCGTTTATCGTTGGTGGTCCAAATAAGTATTATGATTTTAATGATGAAATAATTGAGGAAATTTTTGTTAAAACCAAAAAAAATTTCATAAATCAAGGTTATCAGCTAATTTTTATACCTTCAATGAGAACACCGCAAAGAATTATAGATAAAGCTCGAAATTTTTTTGATGATGATCAGATTATAATTCAAGATATTGATAAGAAAGCCTATTTGTCATCACTTAAACTAGCTAATCATATTATTGTAACTTGCGACTCTACATCTATGATATCTGAGGCAGCTATGTCGGGGAGACCGATATATGTGGCTCAAATGCCATCTATTAAAAAAAATATTCGTTTCAAAAAATTTTTTGAGCTTTTTAAATCCCTAGAAATAATTAAAAACTTAGGGGACGGAGTAGAAGAATGGAATTATAAAAAACTTAATGAAACTGATAGAATATCGGGATATATAGAGAAACAATTTAAAGATTATGACTTTTCTTAATTCTATATTAAAAAACTCAAAAAAGTACGAATTCCCATTTAATCACTGGGAATATAATAATGCTTTAAGTAAAGAAGCTATTAAAGAAATAGAAGGTGCAGATATTCCCGATGTAAGCAAACATAATCTCAATTATGATGGTACAAGAGCAATTGATGGTGGTGCCGCCGAATTTAGAGAAGGCATAGCTTCAGGTGGTAAGGCAATAAAATTTAGATGTTTTGTTACAAAAGAAAATGCTTCTCAATTTCCACATTTAGTAAAATTCATTAATGAACTTCAATCTAAAGAAACATGTGAAACGATCTCCAAAATGATTAATAAAGATTTATCCGGTTCATATGTCAGACTTGAAGTTATTTGTGATCGTGAAGGTTTTTGGTTAAAGCCTCATTGTGACATTAAAGAAAAATTAATGTCAGGACTTATTTTTGTAAATAATGCAAATGAGTCAGAGGAACTGGGTACTGATTTTTATAATGAAAAATTAGAAAAAGTTAAAACAGTTCCCTACAAACATAATTATGGTTATTTATTTACAAGCGGTCCAAATACATGGCACGGGATGGAAAAGAAAAAAATTATTAAAGAAAGACGATGTATTCAAGTCAATTATGTTACATTTAAAACAGATTGGAAGGTTGATTAAATATTTTGTAGAGACGTCACCTCTAATTTTTTTGTTTTAAGTGATTTAATTCCCTCAATACATGCAAGCGCTGTTGACATATTAGTGCAGTAGGGCACTTTATTTTTAAGTGTTGCTCTTCTTAAAGCAATAGCATCGTTTAATCTATGTTCTGTATTGCCACCACCAGTATTAATTACCAAAGCTATTTTTTTGGAGTTAAGAACATCAACGATATGAGGTGATCCACCACTTACTTTATTTATAATTTTACAACTCATGCCATGTTTTTTAATGTACTCAGCTGTTCCTTTTGTAGCACACAAATGGAATTTTAGTTTCAAGAGTTCTTTTGCAAGCCCTAAACCTTCATCTTTATGAGAATCTTTTAATGATAAAAAAGCCAGTCCATTTGTAGGTAACGAATTAGACGATGCTATCTGGCTTTTTGCGTATGCCATTCCAAAATTTTTGTCAAACCCCATCACCTCTCCAGTTGATTTCATTTCTGGACCTAACAATAAATCACTGTTTGGAAATTTATTAAACGGAAAAACTGCTTCTTTTACTGCAAACATACCTTTTGATTTATCTCTTAAATCAAATCTTGAGAGTTTTTCACCTGCCATAACTCTCGAGGCTATTTTTGCCAATGGTATTCCTTTAGCTTTTGATACAAATGGAACAGTCCGACTAGCTCTTGGATTTACTTCAATAACAAAAATTTCATCTTTCTTTATTGCAAATTGAACATTCATGAAACCTTTTACTTTCAGAGCCAGGGCTAAATTTTTTGTTTGTTTCTCAATTTCTTTTAGTAAAAAAGGTTTTATGGAAACAGGTGGTAAGCTGCAAGCCGAGTCCCCAGAATGAATTCCTGCTTCCTCTATATGCTGCATGATGCCAGCCACATGTACTTCTTTACCATCAGATATAGCATCAACATCCACCTCCATTGCATGATCTAAAAATTTATCAATAAGAATTGGATTTTTTTCTGCTGCTTTAAACGCTTCCTCTACAAAATTTTTTAATTGACTTTTTTCATAAACAATTTCCATCGCCCTTCCTCCAAGAACATATGAAGGTCTAACCATTAAAGGCAAACCAATTTTTTCAGATATTTTAATTGCTTGTTTATAATTTTTTGCAATTCCACTTTCAGCTTGATTTAAATTTAATTTTTCTAAAAGCTTTCTAAATCTATCTCTATCTTCTGCTAGATCAATAGATGAGTATTGAGTTCCTAAAATTGGAAGATTATTATCATGTAAAAATTTTGCTAGTTTAATTGGAGTTTGACCACCAAATTGTGTAATGATACCGACTAAATTTCCTTTATCTTTTTCCCTCTTAATAATATTAAAAATATATTCTTCCTTCAAAGGTTCAAAATACAATCTATCACTAGTATCGTAATCAGTTGAGACAGTTTCCGGATTACAATTAACCATAATGGTCTCATAACCTGCATTCTTTAAGGCAAAACTTGCCTGACAACAGCAATAATCAAATTCTATTCCTTGTCCTATTCTATTAGGCCCTCCACCTAATATTATAATTTTTTTCTTAACAGAGGGGTCAGCTTCACACTCTGAATTTATTGAGAAATTTCTTTGATACGTTGAGTACATGTATGGTGTAAAGGATTTGAATTCTGCAGCACAAGTATCAACTTTTTTAAATACTGGTGAAATCTTAAGGGCAGTTCTTTTTTTTCTCACAATATCTTCAGACAAATTTGACAGCTCAGAAAGCTTTTTATCTGAAAAACCTATTGATTTTATTTGGTTAAAATCATCAAAATTTTTAGGCAATCCATTATTTTTGATCTTAATTTCATTATCTATTATTTCTTTAATTTGGTTTAAGAACCACGGATCGATTTTTGATAAATTATAAATTCTTTTAAGCTTGATTTTTTTCCTTATTGCTTCAGCAACAAGTAAGATTTTATTTGGAATATTTTCTTTAAGTTTTTTTTCAATTTGTCTTTTATTAAGATTAAATATTCTATCTAAACCTGAAAAACCAGTCTCAAGTGAAATCAATGCTTTTTGAAGAGACTCTTTAAAATTTCTTCCAATCGCCATTGCTTCTCCGACTGATTTCATTGATGTGCCCAGGATTGCAGGAGAAGTTGAAAACTTTTCAAAAGTAAACCTTGGAATTTTGGTTACTACATAATCTATACTCGGTTCAAATGATGCTGGAGTAACTTTGGTAATTTCATTTTTTAATTCATCCAACGTATAGCCGACTGCAAGTTTTGCAGCAACTTTTGCGATAGGAAATCCAGTTGCTTTTGATGCTAGGGCTGATGATCTTGAAACTCTAGGGTTCATCTCAATTATTACCATTCGCCCATTTTTAGGATTTATTGCAAATTGAACATTTGAACCACCTGTCTCAACTCCAATTTTTCTTAAACATGCAATAGAAGCATTTCGCATTACTTGATATTCTTTGTCAGTTAATGTCAATGCAGGAGCAACTGTAACAGAGTCTCCTGTATGTATTCCCATTGGATCTACATTTTCTATTGAACAAATAATTATACAATTATCTTTTTTATCTCTTACAACTTCCATTTCAAATTCTTTCCAACCTTCTAAGCACTCCTCTACAAGTACTTGGCTAACCGGAGACTCGTGTAAACCATTTTTGATAATTTTTAGGTAATCCTTTTTGTTTTTTGCTATTCCTCCTCCTAAACCACCAAGCGTAAAAGCTGGCCTAATTATCGCTGGCAGACCAATTTTACTCAAAACTTTCGATGCTTGATTTATATTGTTTACGATCTCAGATTTTGGAAGATCTAAACCAATATCAATCATGTTTTTTCTAAATTTTTTTCTATCTTCCGCATTGGAAATAGCTTTTGAATTCGCACCAATTAATTCAATTTTATATTTTTTTAGAATTCCTTTTTTCTCTGCCTCCATTGCGAGGTTAAGAGCAGTTTGACCACCCATGGTTGGAAGAATTGCATCTGGTTTTTCTTTTTTGAGAATTTTTTCTAAAACCTCTAAAGTAATAGGCTCAATATAAGTTTTTTCTGCAACATCTGGATCTGTCATAATTGTTGCTGGATTTGAATTAATTAAAATAACTTTATAACCTTCATCTTTTAATGCCTTACAAGCCTGGGTTCCTGAATAATCAAATTCACAAGCTTGACCAATGATAATTGGTCCAGCACCTACAACTAAAATTTTTTTAAGATCTTTTCTTTTTGGCATTTTTTTTCATATTGTTAATAAATTCTTGGAATAAATAGACACTATCTTGTGGTCCCGGATTTGACTCTGGGTGATATTGAACTGAGAATACAGGATTATTCTTTAATTTTATCCCTTCAATACTATTATCAAACAAAGATTTATGTGTAATCTGAATGTTTTTTGGTAAATTTTCTCTTACAACTTCAAAGCCATGATTTTGGCTAGTGATTTCCACATTATCACTAATTAAATTTTTAACGGGATGATTTGCTCCTCTGTGACCCAATTTCATTTTTTTTGTTTTACCACCCAATGCAAGAGCGAGTATCTGATGTCCAAGGCAAATACCAAATAATGGCATTTTCTTTTTAATAAGATTTTGAATTATTTGAATTGCATATTTTCCTGTTGCTGCTGGATCTCCAGGTCCATTAGACAAAAAAACACCATTAGGTTTAAGAGATAAAATTTTTTCAGCGGGTGTTTTACAAGAAACTACAGTAACTTTACATTTAAAATCAGAAAAATATCTCAAAATATTTTTTTTTATTCCATAATCAATGGCGACTACATGAAATGAATTTTGATTATTTTTTCTATAGCCATGTTCTTTTCTCCAAGTTTTTAATCCTTTCCAAATATAATTTTTTTGCGTAGTAACTTTTTCTGCTAGATCTAAATTTTTTAGCCCACTCCATTTAATCGTAGAATTAATGAGTTTATTAATATTAAATTTACTTTTCTTTGAGTAAGCAATGGTTCCTTTTGGAGCACCTTTATCTCTAATAAAATTTGTTAAACTTCTTGTATCAAGTCCAGTAATTCCCACTATTTTATTTTTTTTTAACCAAGTATCCAAATGTTGAAAAGATCTATAGTTTGAAGGTGAAGTTATCTCTGAATTAAAAATAACTCCTTTAGTCCATATTTTATCAGATTCAAAATCTTCTTTGTTTGTCCCTACATTTCCAATGTGAGGAAATGTAAAGTTTATTATTTGTCCGGCATAAGATGGATCTGATATTATCTCTTGGTATCCCGTTAATGAGGTATTAAAGCAAACTTCACCAGTTGCTTCTCCCTGATATCCAATCCCGATTCCTTTAAAAATCTTTTTATTTTCTAAAACTAAGATACCTGTATTTTTTTGAGAATTTTTTAAGTGAGTTTTTTTTACTTTTGTGATCAATTACAACTCATAAGTTAAAGGTTAATACAATAATTGATTTATTATCGCAACAGAGATGTATTATAAAATTGTAAAAAAACAATTTTTCTTTTGAAGAATTTTTTCTTTAAAGTAGATTAAAAAATTATGTCATTAAAAGTAACAATTGAAACTGAATATAAAAATGCCTTAAAATCTAAAGATAAGGTTAAAATCTCAACTTATAGGTTAATTTTATCATCAATTAAGGATCTCGATATCTTGAACAGGTCTGGCCCTAACAAAAAAGAGACAGATGATGAGGATATAAAAAAATTATTAAAAAAGATGATGAAGCAAAGAACCGAATCAATCGATATTTATAAAAAAAATAATCGCTCTGATCTTTTAGAGATTGAGCAAAACGAATTTAATATTCTATCAAGTTTTCTTCCTACACAGTTAAATGAAGATGACACTAAAAAAATATGTGAGGAGATTATTTCTAAATTGGGTGCAAACTCTATTAAAGACATGGGAAAAGTAATGGGTGAATTAAAAAAACTGCATGCTGATGAAATTGATTTTTCAAAAGCTGGCACCATATTAAAAGAATTGTTAAATAAATAATGAAATATCCAAAAGAATATTTAGATGAAATTAAAACTCGTCTTAAAGTTTCTAGTGTTGTTTCAAAAGTTGTCGCTTTAAAAAAAAGAGGAAAAGAGTTTGTTGGACTATCACCGTTTAAAAATGAAAAGACACCTTCTTTTACAGTCAATGATGAAAAAGAATTTTATCATTGTTTCGCAACCTCAGAGCACGGAAATATTTTTGATTTTGTTATGAAAACTCAAAACTTAAGGTTTGGAGAAGCAGTAAAATATCTTGCTAATATTGCAGGAATGCAACCATATCTATTCACAAAAGAAGATGAAGAGAGAGAAAAAAAATGGAAAGAGTATCTATCAATTTATAGAAAGTATGTTGATTATTACCATGATCAGCTATTAAAAAACGAAAAATTTTCAATCGCTAGAGATTATTTAAAGAATAGATCATTAAGTAAAGAAGAAGTTAAAAAATTTAAAATTGGTTTTGTTGAAAAAAATCCAGGTTTTTTTTACGAACTTAAAAAAGAATTTAGTGAAAAAAATTTATTAGAAAGTGGTTTATTTTATTTTGATGAAAAGAAAAAAATCTGTGTTGAGAGATTCAAAGGAAGATTAATATTTCCAATAAATAATATTTCAGGACAGCCAATTGCTTTGGGTGGCAGAATAATAGAAAATTCAGATTACTTAGCAAAATATATTAATTCACCGGAGACAAATTTTTTCAAAAAAGGTTCTAATCTTTATAACTTAGACCTAGCAAGAAAATTATCTAATAAGATAGATTATATTTTTTTAGTTGAAGGCTATATGGATGTAGTTGGTTTAAGTAAAAATGGAATTGAAAACGTTGTTGCAAATCTTGGCACTTCTTTAACAGATAAACAAATTTTAACATTAAATCAGTTCTTTGATGATATCATAATCTGTTTTGATGGGGATGAGAGTGGCTATAAAGCTGCTTTAAGGGCAGCAGAAAATTCCATAAAAGAACTGAAGCCCGAAAAGCAAATATCTTTTTTATTTTTACCAGATAAAGAAGACCCTGACAGTTATGTAAATAAAAATGGAAAAAGCTATTTTTTAGATTTTACAAAACAGAACAAATTACCAATTCATAAATTTATTTTCAGTCATTATAAAAAACAAAGTCAAAACAATCCATCTTCTAGGGCAATATTTGAGAAAAAACTAAGATCAATAGCAAATACAATTAAAGATAATTTTATTAAAAAATATGTTCTTGAATTTTTTTTAGAAAAAATTGCAGAATTAACACCACACTCTAATCAAATTAAAAATAAATTTTTTGTTAGAAAAACAAAATCTCTTGAAAAAACAAAAAAAATTTTTAATGAAAGCCAAGGTATTTCTGGCGTTGAGTTAAAAGAGTTTTCTTTATTATACTTGCTCTTAAATAATTTATCTCTTTTTCAATCAAACATTCATTTAGTAGAAAATATTAAATTATTCACAGAAATTAATAAGCAAATCTTCAATTCGGTAATTAAAAAATTAAAATCAAATGAAACTATTGATATTGAAAAACTTAATTTTGATAAACAATTACTAGATAAGATAAACAAGTTTGCGCCAATTAAACATATTCTAAAAAATAAACCTAAAAACAACAATCGAGTGATAGAACTACTTGAAGATATTTCAAAAGATTTATTTAATCATAATTTAGAACTGAGAATCCAAGAGTTAGAATCAAAGTTTTCAGAAGATTTGAGCGAAACTACATTTAATGAGCTAAAAGAGCTTAAAAACGAGAGAAAAATCAACTAATCCGAATAAATTAGCAATGGATTTTTGCTAATTTGATACTATATAAGTCTCTCTAACTTATATTACTGTGGAAAGAATAATTACAAAATCTTTTGCTAGATTGATGGGTCGTGGAACTCACAGAGGTTTCATTACATATGAAGAACTTAGTAAATCACTTGGAAAAAGAAATCTTTCAGATGAAAATTTGTCACAAGCTTTTATTCATATTTTAGATGAAGGAATAATATTAGTAGAAAAAAAATCAGATTATAAAGTTTTAAGAAAAAAAGAGAGTTCGTCAAAAGAGGAAGGAAAGACTATAGAAAAAAGTGATGACCCAATAAGAATGTACCTCAGAGAAATGGGTGGTGTCGAATTACTTTCAAGAGAGGGTGAAATAGCAATTGCAAAAAGAATTGAAGCTGGAAAAGATGTTATGTTAATTGCATTATCTCAAAGCCCAATAACAGCGCAACAATTTTTTGATTGGGATGAAAAATTGCAAAAAGACGAAATTCTTGTCAGAGAAATAATCGATATTGATACTAATTATATGGAGGACGAAAATACAGGCCCAAGTGCAAAGCAAAAAAATGCTGGAGAGGATGAAAAAGATGAAAATTCAAGTGATGAAGGTGATGATGATTTTAACCCAACTCTTGCAGCGATGGAGTCTGAAATTAAACCAAAAGTTTTAAAAACAGTTCATTTGTTAACAAAAGAGTATCGTAAATTAATTAAATATCAAAAAGAAAAACTAGATTGTGTTTTAAATTCACAAACTTTTTCAACATCTAAAGAAAAAGGATATGAGAAAATAGTTAATGGTATTTTAGAAAACATCAAATCTCTTCAGCTATCTCCATCAGTATTAGAGGAACTAGTGCAAAAACATTATATTGAAAATAAAAAAATTATATCCTTAGAAGGAAATCTTCTGAGATTAGCAATGGATCAAAAAATACCAAGGAATGAATTTATAAAATTTTATATAGGAAATGAAATAAACCCTAATCTAAAAAAATTCTTAGACACCAATTCTTTATGGAAGCAATTTTTTAGCAAAAACAAAGAAGAATTTAAAAATATAAGGGAAAGATTGATAGAAATTAGCCACAAGCTTGGAATGTCTGTGACAGATTTTAAAAAATTAGTAAGCAGAGTTCAAAAAGGTGAAAAAGAGTCAAGAATAGCTAAAAAAGAAATGGTTGAGGCAAATCTAAGATTAGTTATTTCTATTGCAAAAAAATATACAAATAGGGGACTACAATTTTTAGATTTAATTCAAGAGGGTAATATTGGCCTTATGAAAGCTGTTGATAAATTTGAGTATCGAAGAGGATATAAGTTTTCGACTTATGCAACTTGGTGGATAAGACAAGCAATTACAAGATCCATCGCGGATCAAGCAAGAACAATAAGAATACCTGTTCACATGATTGAAACTATTAACAAGATAGTTAGAACACAAAGACTAATTTTAAGTGAATTTGGAAGAGAGGCAACTCCAGAGGAATTAGCAAAAAAACTTAGAATGCCCTTAGATAAAGTAAGAAAAGTATTGAAAATTTCTAAAGAACCAGTTTCTTTAGAAAAACCAGTAGGTGATGAGGAAGACAGTAGTCTTGGTGATTTTATAGAAGATACAAAAGCGTTAGCTCCTTTAGAGCAAGCAATTAAATCAAACTTAGGAGAGGCAACTACAAAAATTTTATCTACACTTACCCCAAGAGAGGAAAGAGTGTTAAGAATGAGATTTGGTGTAGGAATGAATACAGACCATACACTTGAAGAAGTGGGTCTTCAATTTTCTGTTACTAGGGAAAGAATTCGACAAATAGAGGCTAAAGCTTTAAGAAAATTAAAACATCCAAGTCGATCGAAACAATTAAAGAGTTTTTTAGAAAGTTAATTTGGGCCGTTAGCTCAATAGTAGAGTACTGCATTGACATTGCAGGGGTAGTTGGAGCGTAACCAACACGGCCCACCATCAAAATTTATTTCTGAATTTCCTTAAAAATTTTTTTTATCTTGAAATTATCAAGCAAATTAAACAAAAAATTTCTGTAAAATAATTTTCTAGTAACTTTTCTAAAAAAATTTCTCTTGTTAAGGAGACCATATTCTCTATCAAGTTTACTTTTTAATCCTCTAAAGTATTCATTATGTCTATAATCTATTGCCCATTCATTTTTAGCGTTATTTTTGACCTGTTTATTTGCAAAACATTTTTTCGCATCAATAGAAAACACCACTATTGATTCAAAGAATTCTACAAAAAATATTTTCTTGGCGTAAAAATTTAAGTTTTTATTTAACAATGGCGATCTTCTATGGATAATATCAATAATATTTTTGGCATAATTTATAAAAGAATATTTAGAGGGATTGTAAAATTCTTTTTTTACATAGCTTACGCTTGTATCTTCAACAACTATTTTTCCACCATCTTTTATATGCGGCAATGAGTAATGCACAGTACTGATTTGTTGTAAGTTTTTGTGGCCACCATCATCTAAAACAATATCAATCTTCCCTTCTTTTTTATAAAAATTTTTCCAAAAATTCTTATCACTTTGACTACCTACATAAATTTTAAATCCGTATTTTTCTAACTTTTTTGCATTAGGATTTAAATCTATACCAATTATTTTTGCCTTTTTACCAAAGAACTTCTGCCACATAAATAATGATCCACCATTAGCTACACCTATTTCTACAAATTTAATTTTCTTATTTTTGTATTTTGAAAATATTTTTTCATAAACTTGAAAGTAGCTACTCCATTTAATTGAAAATTTTTTTGACTTTTTAAATAATTTGAATATCTCAAGTTTTTTTGTACTTTGATTCATAAATTTATATATAACCGAAAAACTGATTATATTTATATTAAAATATCTCGACTTGCGTGGTAAAGAAAAACGTTGTACACATCATTATTGATTTTGGGCCTGTAGCTCAGTTGGTTAGAGCAGTACACTCATAATGTATTGGTCCCAGGTTCGAGTCCTGGCGGGCCCACCAAATCCAGTAAAATCAACGTTTAGAAATAAGAGCTTTTTAAAATTTGTGTAAAAAACTCTCCAAAAATTTTTTCATTGTGTATGAGATTGAGTCGAGTTTTATTTAGGAATGTATTAGTCTTATCCATATGAAAAAATTTCTAAAATCTCTTGGTTTTGGATATTTTATAATTGGATCATTGTTATCTATTCCAATGGCTCTGTCTTATGTTTATGCTCAATGGTTTGTGCTCATAGGAATGGGTTGGTCTGTTTTTAGTTTTTCTGGATTATCATTTTTAATGATGTCAGGATATTTAATAGCAATTACTCCTATAGTTAGAGCAATACTTTGGCTTCCATCTTTAGTAATGTGGTTTGCGGATCCAGGGGGATATAGTTTTTTAAAATGGCTTGCGCCAGGTTTTTATGCAGAGATAGGTTAAAATGATTTTTGGATTATTTGGTAACAGTCAAGGAAAGTCACTTTTGAAAGAGACGATTAGAACTTTAGAAAAAGCAGACGAATTAAGTGAAAAAGATAAAAAAATTGTTGCTAAATATGTTTTCTCAGAAACTATTAAGGCAGTAAAAGAGATAGAAGGATTGCCAGCCCCAAGCTCAAAGTTAGATAAGATAATTCTTAAACAAATCAATCAAGCTACAAAAAAACGACAGCAAGCAATTTCTAAATTAGAAGATAAAGATCCTAAATGGGTAAAAACTGCACTCGTTGAAAGTTTTTTATTAGCAAATTGTGGAAAGTTTGGAGAAAAAATAATGTGGTCAACAATTACTCCTATACAAGAATGGGTTAGACAAAATCTATCTGATAAAGAAATTCAAAAATTTGAAAAAAAATTTGGACTTTAATTAAGATGGGAATTTTTGATAAATTTTTAGGAAAAACAAAAAATCAAAAGGGAAAGTTAGAGCCACCTTTACTTGAAGAGCAATATCACGGTTTAATGGGTTTAGAATTTGGAATGTATTTAACTTGGGTAGAAGATACGACAAAAAAATCAATTATGGGCAAGGAACTTGAGAGAAGAATAAAAATGTTTCTTCAAAAAGAAAAAAAACTTAAAAGAATTAAGGCATTTAATAAGACAGATATTATGTATATTAATTTAATGGCATTATCCTGTGATATAAAAAGTATGCAAAAAGAAAGAAAGAAAAATAAACTTGATGCAAGATGGCCGTTAATGGAAAAACATATTGGTCTTAAATAACTGAGTCGTACACATTTATTTGACAGATTAAATTTTATCGTTGTATACCAAATTGAGTCAAAAAGACGTAGAGATAAAAAAAATTAATTATAGCAATGATAATTTAAGTTCATTCAGACCACTCATAATGTATTGGTCCCAGGTTCGAGTCCTGGCGGGCCCACCAAATTAAATTAGATAAAAAATTTATTTACTGGAAAATTCCTCTAAAACTTTGAATAAAGCATCAATATTGTCATCGTTGGAGCTTAAAACTGACGCGAATTCCTCTTTTTGAGTTCTTGCTAGACTTAGACCCTCAATTATTAAATCTCTTATAAGAGGGTTATTAGGATCTTTTGTATAAATTCTCCAATCTATTTTTATTTCAGGCCTTTCATTGGTGGCTTTTAGTAAACTATTTACAATAGTGTAATTGTCATTAAGTTTTTCTTTATTCAATACGTCAATTTCTGGATTTGTGTACTCTGCTAATCTGCTAGAGAAACTTTTTAAAAAATATTCTTCAAATAATTTAATATATCTTATTTTTTCCTCTTCATTTAGACTCTTTCTCTTTGAACCAAGCGTATAATAACCAATACCTCTTATATCAACTGTCTCCTTAGCAATTAATTTCAATTTTTCTATTTTTTCATCTTTAGAAATATTTTCGCCTAGTAATTTTGAAGCTCTATTAACAGTAGACTGGACAAAAATATCTGGTTCAATTGAGAAAGAAACTGATGAAATTGAAAAGAAAATAATTAAAAATGTTAAAAATTTCAGTTTCATTATTTATGAATGAAATTACTGTGTCTCTATTTCTTCCCAATCACTATCATCCTGAGTTTCAACAATTTTCGTACTGTTCAAGATTCTTTGCTGTCTATCCTGCAAGTAAAGACTTTTTACAGATGCATAAAAGTCTAGTGAATTTTTTTCTAAGTTTTCGATTGAGTCAAAATTCTTTGCTCTAAAATCTACACCAGCAGTCACTTTCGATGCATAATAATCCACATCCTTAAAATAATTTGTGTCATGTCGAACAGTTACATTATACCAAGCATCTCCACCTACAAAATTTGTTATGGATGCAATAGTATCTCTAGCAGTGCTAGGTCCCAAAACAGGTAACACCAAGTAACACCCAGGACCAACACCAAGAGAAGCTAAACTTTGCCCATAATCTTCTTTTACATATTCACTGAAACCTAAGTATGATGCAACATCAATTAATCCTAAAATACCAACTGTTGTATTAATTAAAAATCTACCAGTATTAATACCAGCTAGAGCAAATTCACCTTGAAGAATATTATTTGGTATAGTTACTACATTTGATAAGTTATTAAGTGAGTTGCTTACACCAGTTTTAACCGGTGATGGTAATACTCTATATACGCTTGAGACCGGTTTAAAAATTATTTTATCCAACCCTTGATTAAGAGCAAATGATGCTTTGTTGAAAGTCTCTGAGCAATCCTTGATTTCTGATGGTTCATTTTTTTTTAAAATAAGCTCCCCATCAGAACCTGCGTAAGCATTCGCAACTAGCGTAAAAGTTGAAATTAAAATTACTATAATTTTCCTCATCATCTATTGATCTGTATAATACAATGTTAAATAAATTAAAATAAGAATAAATCATTTTTATAGCTCAAATGTGGCCTAAAATATCAACAAATTATTCACCAAACTTTAATCCAATCAAAAGATCTAAAAAAAAGATAAAATTTATAATTATCCACTATACCGGTATGAAATATGAGTCATCTGCTTTAAATAGACTTTGTGATATCAAGACAAAAGTTAGTGCGCATTATTTTATAAAAAAGAATGGTTTAATATTAAATCTTGTGCCCCCGATTTATGAAGCCTGGCATGCGGGCAAGTCTAGCTGGAAAGACCTAAAATCTCTTAATAAGTATTCTATAGGCGTTGAAATACAGAATTCTGGCCATGATAATAAATATGAAAATTTTAATCAAAAACAAATTATCTCCACCAAAAAATTATTAAAATATTTGATAAATAAATTCAAAGTTAAATCAAAAAATATTTTAGGACATTCTGATATTGCTCCAAATCGTAAAAAAGATCCTGGAGAAAAGTTTCCATGGAAAGAGTTAGCAAAATCTAAATTGTCCCAATGGCACAATTTGAGTGAAAATAAACTCAAACCAAAAAGATTAATACTGTTAAATTTGGTTGAAGAAAATATTTTTATGACAAATTTGAGAAAGATTGGTTATTTAAAAACTTCTCAACAAAAGAATAATATAAAAAAAAGAAATATTATTAAGGCATTTCAACGACATTTCAGGCAAAACTTAATAAATGGGATTTCCGACCAAGAATGCTTAATTATTAGCAAAGATTTACTTAAATCTTAACAATTATTGTTGAAAAAAATTGATTTAATTATAAATTGTTACCGCCAGATAAATGACTTATCGCTTTAGCAAATTAAAGAGGAAAGTCCGGGCTCCGCAAGGATACAGTGCCAGGTAATACCTGGCGGGGGTAACCCTAGGGATAGTGCCACAGAAAATAAACCGCCATAACATGGCAAGGGTGAAAAGGTGTGGTAAGAGCACACCGGTTCTATTGGTAACAATGAACGCTGGAAAACCCCACTGGGAGCAAGACTAAGTAGAGGTGACATTGTTGAAAAACAAAAAGCCATCCTTGGCTAGTCACCTGGGTTAGTCGCTTGAGTTTGGAAGTGATTTCAAACCTAGATAAATGATAAGTTTAAATGACAGAACCCGGCTTATAGTTTATCTGGCAAGCTTTTCTGAGTTTAATCCATCAACAATATTTAAAATAAATTATTCGAATTTGTATATTTAAACTCTAAATTGTATGTATTGACACCTAGCTTAAAAACCCATATTATCCCATGTGTTCCCATATTACGGGAATAAAGGATTTTATGGTTTATGTTTTTATCAACCTACGAAAACAAAATAGACAAAAAAGGAAGGGTGTCGGTGCCAGCAAGCTTTAGATCTTACTTATCCAATTTGGGATACAATGGGGTAATTTGTTATCCCTCCTTTAATAGTCAATCAATAGAGGCATGGCCACAAGATAGAGTTGAAAAAATTTCAAATTCAATAGACTCTCTAAATCCTTTTGAGGAGAAAAGAGATTATTTCGCTACATCAATATTATCAGAAAGCATTAATTTACAATTTGATAGTGAAGGAAGAATTTCACTTACACCAAAATTACTAAAACATGCAAAAATTAGAAGCAGCATGGTGTTTGTTGGTCAAGGTAAGACTTTTCAGATTTGGGAACCAACAATTTTTGAAAAATTTAAGGTCACTGCAAGAAAAAAAGCAAATTTAAATCGTGCAAGTCTTAAATGGCAGAATCAACTAAATAAATAATAAAAAGAGGGGGATAACAAAATGACAATTAACTTTAAAACTCCGGAGATAAGAGAGTTACAACCAAGACTTTTGGTAATGGGAGTGGGCGGAGCAGGCGGAAATGCAATAAATGAAATGATTGAAAATGGAATGCAAGGTGTTGAATTCATCGCTGTTAATA
Source organism: uncultured Pelagibacteraceae bacterium (assembly GCA_902597725.1). GTDB lineage: Bacteria > Pseudomonadota > Alphaproteobacteria > Pelagibacterales > Pelagibacteraceae > Pelagibacter. The sequence continues at coordinate 56,081 of CACJYQ010000002.1, read as the reverse complement.
CTGATGCACAAGATTTAAAACATAGTAAAGCAAAATCAAAAATTCAAATTGGTTTAAATTTAACTAAAGGCCTTGGCGCAGGTGCAAAAATTGACATAGGTCAAGCTGCAGCTGATGAGTCTTTAAACGATATAATTAATGTTTTACAAGGTGCAAATATGGTTTTTATAGCTGCTGGTATGGGTGGTGGAACAGGAACAGGTGCTGCACATGTTATTGCTAGAGCTGCAAAAGAACTAAATATTTTAACTGTTGGAGTGGTAACACTTCCATTTTTGTATGAAGGTCCATCTAGAATGAGAAGAGCTCAGATTGGTCTTGAAGAATTAAGAAAACATGTGGATACTATTATTGTAATTCCAAACCAGAATTTATTTAAAATAGCAAATGAGCAGACTACATTTGAGGAGTCGTTCAATTTATCAAATAATGTTTTAATGCATGGTGTTCAAAGTGTTACAGATCTAATGGTAAGGCCAGGGATCATCAATTTAGATTTTGCTGATGTTGAAACTGTTATGGCATCTATGGGGAAAGCTATGATGGGAACAGGAGAGGCCGAAGGTGAAGGTAGATCTATGAAAGCTACCGAGATGGCAATCAGCAATCCTTTGATTGATGACTACACTCTAAAAGGTGCAAAAGGATTACTTGTCAACATTACTGGTGGCAAAGATCTTAAGTTATTTGAAGTTGATGAGGTGGTTAATAAAATAAGATCTGAAGTTGAAGCTGATGCAGAGGTAATTATAGGTGCAATAACTGACCCATCTCTTGAAGGTAAAATTAGAGTATCAATTGTTGCAACGGCTTTAGATGGACAACAGCCTGAAACAAAGTCAGTAATTAATATGGTACATAGGATCCAAAATAGAAATCCTGGATACTCTGATTTTTCGAATTTAGGATCCAACACTTCTTTTAATTTTTCAACTAGCACACCAATCTCGAGTGGAGCTAATGCATTGAAATTAGAGAATGAAATATCGACAGAAAATGCCAGCGAAGCTATTGCAAATGATAATATTAATGAAATTAATCATCAATATCATGAGGAATTATTAAAAAATCAACAAGTTGAAAGCCTTGTTGAAAACACTACTGAGGATGAGGAAAGTTCTTACACTCAAGAAGCTGTTGGTGATTTAACTAATGAGGATGAGATAAAAAATGATCTAAAAGAGTTTGGAGTAGATAATGATGCACCAGACTTATTTAGCTCTGAAAACGAGACGTCTTCAACAGAAAATCTTTTGTCCCAAGAAAATGAGAACCAAGAGGACGATTTAGAGATACCAGCATTTTTAAGAAGACAAAAAAATTAATGGTCTTCGTAAAAATAAATGGAAGCCACCATAGTACAGGATAAAACAAAACATTATCCAGTACTGCTAAAAGAAATTATTAGCATTATTACCCCTCAATATGGTGGCACATTTATTGACTGTACATTTGGTCAAGGTGGTTACACTCGAGAAATTCTTAAAAACAAAGATAATAAAGTGATTGGGATTGACAGAGATCCTGAAAGTTTAAAAGTCGCAAAAAAAATTGAAAGAGAATTTACAGACCGATTTATCTTTAAGAATCTAAATTTTAGTAAATTAGGAAATTTAAAACTCAAAAATGAAAATATCAGAGGTGTATTATTCGATTTAGGTTTTTCATTTACGCAAATTAAAGATCCAAAAAAAGGATTATCTTTTAATTCTAGTGGATCATTAGATATGAGGATGGGTTTAAATGAATTTTCAGCTAAAGAAGCAATAAATAAATTAGATGGAAAAAGCCTTGTTAAAATTTTCAAATCTTTTGGCGATGAAAGAGATGCAAAATTAATCGTTAAAAATATTCTTAAAGACAGATTGTTAAAAGAAATAGATACCCCTCATTTAGTAAAAATTATTGAAAAATCAAAAAAAGGAAATAATAAAAAAATTCATTCCGCAACTAAAGTTTTTCAGGCATTAAGAATTTTTGTTAATAAAGAAATAAGTGGGTTAATTCATGGAATGATCCATGCAGCTAAAGTTTTAAAAAAAGATGGTATTTTGGTCATTGTAACTTTTCATTCTTTAGAGGATAAAATTGTAAAATATTTCTTTAGAAGTCTCTCAGAACATAAAAGTGTATCTAGATACCAACCTGAGGAAATACACGAAGAAATCTTATTTAACTTACTTCAAAAAAAGCCAATAGTGCCATCAAGTCTAGAACTTAAAGAAAACCCTCCTTCTAGGTCTGCAAAATTAAGGTACTTAATAAAAAAGGAAAATTTTTATGACTTTAAAACTGATATCTTAGACAAATTTAAAGATTTAATAGAAATCGAAAATCTTGGACTAAACTTATGAAAAAAATTTTAACTATTAGTTTAATTTTTTCACTTATTGTAATTACTTCTTTTATAAAAAATTCCACAAAGAAAATTGAAGAAGAATTGTTTAGTTTAAAAGAGAATATACTCAATTTAAATTTAGAATTAGATAATGTGAAACTTGAATTTGATTATTTAAGCTCCTCAGAAAAACTACTTAATTATCAAAATCTTTATTTTGAAAATAAGTTGACTCTAAAGAATATTAATGAAATTGAAATTATTGACTTCACAAATGAAAAAATTCTTACAAACAATGTCAAAATTATAGATAGCGAAAAAAAATGATATGAAGTTTATTCTCCAAGAAAACAAAGAGGAATTTAGATTTAAAAGTGACAAAAAAAATTTTGATATTAGATTTAATAGAATTGCATTTATTTTTTTTATTTTTTTCCTAATTTCTATAATTTATTGTATTCATCTTACTCATCTTGGTTCTAGAGATTTGAATTCCAATATTTCAAAGAATTATGGCTCTTTTAATAAAATTCAGAGAGCAAATATTTTAGACCGAAATAATCATTTTTTAGCAAAAACCGTTAATTCTATTGATATTGGAATAAATCCAGTTGAAGCGATAGATAAAAAAAAATTGCTACTTAATCTAAAATATATTTTTCCTGATAAAGATTTTGAATTAATTAATTCAAAACTTTCAAAAGATAAATTTTTTTGGTTTGAAAAAAAAATTTCAGAGGAAAACTATGAGAAAATTATGATGTTGGGTGATAAATCAATAAAACCACATGAAAATCTTATAAGAGTTTATCCACAAAAAAATTTATTTAGTCATATAATAGGACAAATAGATGATGATAACTTGGGGATCTCTGGGTTAGAGAAATCATTAGATGTAGATTTAAAAAAAAAAGATAAATCTATTCAACTTACTGTCGATAAAGATATTCAGTTCCTGATAAGAGAAGAGTTAATAAGGTTTAATAAAATATTTAAAACTAAAGGTAGTGCCTCAATTTTAATGGATATTAATAATGGTGAGATATTATCGATTATTTCGCTGCCTGATTTTGACCCTAATCAAAGAGAAAATATTACAGATGTGAATTATATTAATAGAGCAACTAAAGGTGTTTATGAATTAGGTTCTGTTTTTAAAACTTTTACCTTGGCAGCAGCCTTAAATGAAAAGATAATAGAGCCAAATACTGAATTTAAAAATTTAGAAAAAAATATTACTTGCGGAAAAAATAAAATAAGTGAATATGACAAAAAAATTCCTTCCAACTTAACTGCTGAAGAAATATTAATCCGCTCAGGCAACATAGGTTCGGTAAGAATCGGCCAAGCAATTGGGATTGAAAAATATAAAAAATTTTTAAATGATCTTGACTTAATTAACTCAATTCAATTTGACATAGAGGAAATGGGTAAACCAATACCCTTTAATTGGGGAAAGTGTAAGCTTGCAACAACTTCATATGGACATGGAATAACTACTACAATTTTACAATTAACTAGCGCTTACTCTACTATTGCTAACGGTGGTTTTAGGATCAATCCAACTCTTATAAAAAAAGAAAAATATGTTAAAGGAGAAAGAATTTTAGAGGAAAATGTTTCATCAAATCTTGTTTCAATATTAAGAAAAATTGTAACTACAAAAGAGGGTACAGCAACTTTAGCTAATGTAGAAGGTTATGAGGTTGCAGGGAAAACTGGTACCGCAGAAAAAATTTTAGAGGGTGGATATTCCCGAAAAAAAATTAATACTTTTGCTTCAGTATTTCCAGCCTCAAATCCTAAGTATAGCTTAGTTGTGATGTTGGATGAGCCTAAAACAAATAGTGAGTACATTTATAATTATAGAGATGGATCAGGAATAAAATACAAAGGAACTCCTTTTAATACTGCGGGTTGGACTTCGGTTGAAGTTGTTGGTCAAATTATAGAAAAGATTGGGCCTATTTTAGCCACAAAATACGCGCAAATTAATTAACAATGTTATTAGGCAATTATTTTACAAATATAGATAATAGTAAAAAAAAAATTTTTTTCTCAGGGATTTCGTTCAATTCAAAAGATATTAAAAAAGATAATATTTTTTTTGCTATAAAAGGGAATAATTTTGATGGAAATAAATTCATTTCTATTGCAATAAAAAAAGGCTCTAAAATTATTATAAGCGAAAAAAGAATTACAAATCCTCAAAAGGATATTTTATTCATTCATACTAAGAATATAAGAAAACTTTTAGCAGAAATCGCTTTTAAAATTTATAAGAATAAACCAAATAATTTAATTGCTGTAACTGGAACAAATGGAAAATCATCTGTTTCAGATTTTTATTTTCAATTGTTAAAACTTAATAAAATAAAAGTCGCCTCAATCGGAACATTAGGTGTAAAATCGAAAAATATAAGACGAAATTTACAAAATACCACGATAGACCCAATTCGAATGGGACAAATATTATCTAAATTAAAATCTCAAAAAATTAATAATGTAATTATGGAGGCATCCAGCCATGGTCTAACTCAACATAGGTTGGATGGTCTAAAGTTTTCATCTGGTATTTTCACAAATTTATCTCAAGATCACCTAGATTATCATAAAAATTTTAAAGAATATTTTAAAGCAAAACTGTACCTCTTTGAAAATTTGATAGGAAAGAAAGGAAATGTAATAACAGATGAAACATTACCAGAATTTAAAAGAATAAAAAAAATCGCAATTTCTAGAAAATTGAAATTGCAGGTTTTAAATAATAGCAAAAATCAATTTCAAATTTTATCTCATAGTTATAGAGGTGAGAAACAAATATTAAAAATTAGATACAATAATCTAATAAGAGAAATAAATTTAAATCTTATTGGAAAAATACAATTAAAAAATATTTTAATGGCGATTATTGCAGCAAAAAATAGCAATATAAGTTTAATCAAGATTCTAAATGTTTTATCACAACTTAAGCCAATAGATGGAAGACTTGAAAAAATAGGTAAAATCAAAAATAGGTCTAAAGTAATACTTGATTATGCACATACTCCAGATGCGCTTAGAATATGTCTTTCAAACCTTAAAGAGCAATTTCCAAATAAAAAAATAATTTTACTCTTTGGTTGTGGTGGAAATAGAGATCAAAATAAAAGATTTAAAATGGGAAAGATTGCATGTGATTATTCTAACGAAATTTATTTAACAGATGATAATCCTAGATTTGAAGATCCAAGAAAAATAAGAGATGATATTAAAAAGGGTATTCAAGACACTTCGATAAAAGAAATTCCTGATAGAAAAAAAGCTATTTCTGAGGCCATCAAAAATTTAAATACAGGTGATATTTTGTTGGTTGCTGGAAAAGGTCATGAGAAAACTCAAGATTTTGGTAAAAAGAAAATTTATTTTTCAGACAAAAAAATTATTTTAGATTGTATTAAACTTAAGAATACAAACTTATCAAAAAACTTTAAGATAAATATTATTAAAGAATTATCGAAAATCAAAAATAAAATTCCTTTAGTAAAAGCAGATAAAGCAAGAATTAACTCCAAAGAGGTAAATAAGAATGATATCTTTTTTGCTATTAAAGGAAAAAAAAATGATGGAAATAAATATATTGGAGAGGCATTTAAAAATAAAGCATCATTAGTTGTAGTAAATAAAGTTCAAAATAAATTTAATAGCAAACGTCAGATAAAAGTAAGAAATACATTAAAATTTATGACTGAAATTTCAAAAATATTTAGACAAAATATCGATACAAATATTATAGCTATCACAGGAAGTTGTGGAAAAACTACTCTCAAAGAATTATTGGGCAATGTGTTAGGAAAGATTTCTAATGTTAGTATTTCTCCAAAATCATATAACAATAAATTTGGAGTTCCATTAAGTTTACTTAATTTAAAACATAGTGATGAATTTGGAGTTTTAGAGGTTGGTATGGATAAAAAAGGGGAAATAGATAATTTAACAAATATTATAAAACCGAATGTTGGCTTGATAACTAACATAAATTATGCACACGCAAAAAATTTCAAAAATATCAAACAAATTGCTTTAGCTAAAGCAGAGATAATTAAAAATATATTACCCAATGGTTTTGTTGTCTTGAATGCTGATGATAGTTTTTTCAAATTACATAAAAAAATTGCTGAAAATAATAATATTAATGTGATTTCTTTTGGGATTAAAACTAAAAAAGCAAATGTTAAGTTGTTTAATATTAAAAAAGTTAAAAAGGCATTTAAAATTAAAGTGAAACTTTATGATAAGTTTAAATATTTTATAATTTCTAATAATTTTCAAAGCAATATTTATAATATTTTAAGCGCTTTAAGTGTAATAAGTATTTACAAAGATGTGCTTAAACTTAATGAAAAAATTTTCTTAGATTTTAGAAGTCCAGCAGGAAGAGGAGATCATTCTACAATAAAGATAGGTAACAAAAAAATAAACTTAATTGATGAAAGTTATAATTCTAATCCTCTATCTTTAAAATCAGCCTTAAAAAACTATGACAATATAGATACAAAACAATATCGTAAATATCTTTTACTTGGAGATATGATGGAACTTGGTTCACATTCAAAAAAACTTCACCAATCAATAGTTCCTTTAATTAACGAGACAAATATTGATAAAGTATTTGTTATGGGAAAAATGGTAAGAGAAATATTCGATAATATTGTGAAAGTAAAAAGAGGAAGAATTTTAGAAAATAAATCAGGAATTTTTGAATTAATTAAGAAAGATTTCAATAATAATGATTATTTGATGATTAAAGCCTCAAATGCGACAGGTTTCAACAGTATGGTAAATAACTTAAAGGGTTTAAATTAAATGCTTTATCAATTTTTACTAAATTTTGTTGATAGTTTTAGTTTTTTTAATGTATTTAAATATCTAACATTTAGGACTGGTTTATCTTTTTTTACTTCATTAATTATTGTTTTAATTATTGGAGGAACTTTTATAAAACTTTTTTCAAAACAAAAAATTTTAAATCCTATCCGTAATGATGGTCCAGAAGATCATATAGTTAAGAAAATAGGAACTCCGACTATGGGTGGAGTAATTATTTTGATTGGTTTGTTAATATCAGTACTATTCTGGGCTGATTTATCGAATTTAAATGTTTTATTTTGTTTATATATCGCAATTTCTTTTGGTTTGCTTGGGGCATTCGATGATTATAAAAAAATAAAGTACAGTAACTCTTCAGGTATCTCATCAAAGTTAAAATTAACCTTTCAAATAATACTAGCAATAATTGGTGTTAGTTTTTATGTTTACTTTAATGACTATCAAGATTTAACTAATCTATACTTTCCTTTTTTTAAAAACCTCATCATTAATCTCGGATGGTTTTTTATACCTTTTTCAATATTTGTAATTATTGGTTCATCGAATGCTGTAAATCTCACTGATGGATTAGATGGGTTAGCAACAGTGCCTGTTATACTTGTTGCAGCTTGTTTTGCATTTATAAGTTATGTTACAGGAAACATTGTATTCTCAAATTATTTGCAAATTCCTTACATAGAGGGAACTGGGGAAGTTTCAATTTTTTGTGGAGCAATCATTGGCTCTTGCTTAGGCTTTTTATGGTTCAACGCACCTCCAGCAAAAATTTTTATGGGAGATACTGGATCTTTGTCTTTGGGCGGCTCTTTAGGAGCAGTTGGTATAATAACAAAACACGAAATAGTTTTAGCAATTACTGGAGGTTTATTTGTTCTTGAAGCAGTCTCAGTGATTGTGCAAGTAATATCATTTAAACTTACTGGTAAAAGAGTTTTTAAAATGGCACCAATCCATCATCATTTTGAGAAGAAAGGTTGGCCTGAATCAACAGTTGTAATTAGATTTTGGATAATTTCTATTATTTTAGCAATGATAGGACTTGCTACACTAAAACTAAGATAATGAGTGATAATTCACAAATTTTCTTCAATAAAAAAATTTTAATTTATGGATTAGGAAAAAGTGGACTTTCGTCATTCAATTTTTTAAGAAATAAAAATGATGTTTATTTATTTGATGATAACCCAAATCTTAAAATAAATAAGTCGATTAAAAAAAAAACTCTCAATTTTAAAAAATTATTAGAAACCAAATTTGATATAATAATATTAAGCCCAGGAATTGATATAAAAAAATGTAAGTTAAAAAATTTACTTAGGAAAAAAATTAAGAATATCTATACAGATCTAGATGTTTTTTACTCATTTTATAAAAATGTCTCATTAACAATAACTGGCACAAACGGAAAGTCCACCACATGCAAACTTCTATATGATATCTTAAAAGATCAAAAAAAAGACGTAAGATTAGCAGGGAATATAGGTACACCAATACTATCTATAAATAAGATTTCAAAAAAAACAATTTTCGTTATTGAGGCTTCATCCTACCAGTTAGAATATAGTAAAATTTTTTCATCAAAATTTGCCGCTATCCTTAATATTGCACCAGATCATTTGGAGAGACATGGTAATTTAAAAAATTATATAGAGGCAAAATTTAAAATTTTTAATAATCGAAAAAGAGGAGCAATTGGATTTGTAAACAAAAATGATCATTTAATTCAAAAAAGAATTAAAACAATAAAGCCTAAATTAAAATTGGTAAATGTAGATACAAAATTGAACAGTCTAATTTTGAAAAAAATTAAAAACAAATATTTTTTATCAAGATCAAATCAAGCAAATCTCTCATTTGTTTTAGAAATGATAAAAAAATTTAATGTGAAATCAAATAAATTATTAGAAAGCATAAATAAATTCAAAGGATTGAATTATAGGCAGAAAATTATTTATAACAAAAATAAATTAATCATCATTAATGATTCTAAATCAACAAGTTATTCTTCTTCAAAAGAATTATTAGAAATGTACAAGAATATTCATTGGTTAATTGGCGGTATTCCAAAAAAAGATGACAAAATATTGTTATCAAAAAAATATTTTAGAAATATTAAGATTTATGTCTTTGGTAAAAATTTTAAAAAATTTTCAAAAGATTTAAAGAAAAATGCGGAACTTAAAAGTTTTAAAAATTTAAATCTTGCAGTATCAGCAATTTTTAAGAATATTTATAAAAAGAAACACTCAAATAATACAATCTTATTTAGTCCAGCCTCTGCATCATTTGATAGTTTTAAAAATTTTGAGGAAAGAGGTTCATATTTTAATAAGTTGATAAAAAAATATATTAATGAAAGAAAAATTATTTAGTTATATTTCTTTTTATCAATGGTGGAAAAGTATTGATAAACCTATTTTATCATTGATTTTAATTTTATTTTTGGCGGGTTTATTCTTCTCATTAGTATCAACTTCCCTAATTGCATCTGATAAATTAGATACTAATACTTATTTCTTTTTTTTTAAACATACAGTTTTTGTTTTTTTTGGTTTTTTTTTAATTTTTATTTTATCTTTTATACCTGAAAAAGAAATTTATAGAATTTCACTAATTTTTTTCTGTTTATCATTAGTTTTGTTGTTCCTGGTTCCTATAATTGGAGTAGAGATTAAGGGTTCCAAGAGATGGATTGATTTGTTGGTATTGCCAAGAATACAACCTATTGAGTTTGTAAAGCCTTTTTTAATAGTGATAATGAGTATGATAATTTGCTCTCAAAAATATACTAATTTTAATTTGAAATACTTCTTATCTTTTTTGTTAACTATATTGGTATCGAGCCTTTTGATACTTCAACCAGATATTGGTCAAACTCTTTTAATCGGTTTTAGTTGGTTAGTTTTGATTTTTATTTCTGGTATTAGTATATTTTTTTTGAGCTTAGTTTTTTTTATCTCTCTAGCCACGATAGCATCTATCATTAGTTACCTTCCACAATTTAAATACATAAAAGATAGATTATTTTCTTTTTTTAATCCTGAAATGGGTACTCATAACTTTCAATCAGATAAAGCATTAGAAGCTATAATAAGTGGAGGTTTTTTTGGAAAAGGCATTGGAGAGGGAACATTAAAAAACAGAGTCCCTGAAGCTCATACAGATTACATTATTTCAGTAATTTCGGAAGAGTTTGGAGTAATCTTCATAATGTTAATTTTATTAACCTACCTAGTATTAATATTTTCAGTTCTGAAAAAAGTTTACAAAGAAAATGACAAGAAGATCAAACTAATCCTAACTGGATCTATTAGCTTAATACTCATGCAAGCAATGATTCACATAGGAGTAAATATTAGATTATTCCCAACTACAGGAATGACTTTACCATTTTTAAGTTATGGGGGTTCATCGATTATAAGTATTTCTATAATGTCTGGTATAATTTTGAATTTAACAAAAAGAAAAATAACTGAATGAAAAATATATTAATTTCAACAGGAGGATCAGGCGGACATGTAGTGCCAGCAAAAATTCTAAGTGAACATTTGCATTCAAATTTTAATGTTTTTATTACTACTGACTCAAGAGGGCTGAAATATCTAGATGATGAAAAAAATGATATTATTTTGATAAATACTCCTAAATTAAATCTTAATATATTTTTTATATTTAAAATATTCCAAGTAATTTATTTGGTGATTAAAACAGTTTTATTATTAAAAAAAAATAAGATTGATGTCGTTTTTTCAACAGGAGGATATATGTCATTACCTGTTTGTTTTGGTGCAAAATTATTAGGGATAAAGATATACCTACTTGAACCCAATACTGTTTTAGGTAGAGCAAACAGACTCTTTTTAGGTTTTTGTAAAAAAATTTTTACTTATACAGAAAGCTTAAAAAACTTTCCTGAAAAACTTAAACATAAAATTCAAATAATAACTCCACTAGTTAAAAAAAATTTTTATGAGAAAAGAGAAATTAAAACAGAAAATAAAGCATTTTGTCTTTTGGTTATTGGTGGCAGTCAAGGAGCAAAGATTTTTGACAATGTGGTAAAAAATGTAATCGTTAATTTGTCAAAAAAAAATAAAATTAAAATCATTCAACAAACTCATAAAAGTAATACTGATCAATTAAGAAGTATTTATGATGAGGCTAAAATTGAAAATACCATTTTTGATTTTGAGGAAAATTTGGCAGATTTAATAGATCAATCAGACCTATGTATTACTCGTGCTGGTGCATCTACCTTAGCAGAATTATCAATCATGAATAAACCGTTCCTAACAATCCCTTTAGTTTCAGCAAAAGATAATCATCAATTTGAAAACGCAAATTTTTATCAAAATTTAGGTTGCTGCTGGATTATGAATCAAAAAGACTTTAATGAGGTTAATTTAGAAAAATTTTTAAATCATATAATTATGAATAAGTCCGAATATAATATAAAAAAAAATAACTTAGAAAAACATAATTCCCAAAACTCATGGAATAATATAAATCAAAAAATATTGGAAATTATAAATGAAAATTGAATTAGCTAAAAAAGAGATTATCCATTTTATAGGTATTGGTGGAATAGGTATGAGTGGTCTTGCATTGATTATGAAGGCAAAAGGTTTTCAAATTCAAGGTAGCGATATTAATAAGAACAAAAATATCGAAAAATTAAAAAAACAGGGTGTTAGAATTTTTATTGGTCAAAAAAAACAAAATATAAAAGATGTTACAATTGTAGTGACTTCCTCTGCGATAAAAAAAAGTAATCCAGAATTACTAGAAGCTAAAAGAAAAAAATTACCAGTAATTAAAAGAGGAAAAATGTTAGCAAATCTTGTTTCTTTAATGAAAAATATTGTCGTAGTTGGATCTCACGGCAAAACAACAACGACATCTTTAGTAAGTTCTATTTTTGAAAATACAAAGTTAGATCCTACAATAATTAATGGAGGCATAATAAATTCGATAAAGAGTACTGCAAAATTAGGTAAGAGTGACTGGTCTATATTAGAGGCAGATGAGTCAGATGGAAGTTTTATTCATATTTCTCCAACATACTCAATTATTACAAACATAGATAGAGAACACATGGATTTTTATAAATCAATTAAGGATTTAAAAAATCATTTTCTACACTTTATAAAAAAAGTTCCATCATTTGGAAAAACTTTTATATGTATTGATGATAAAATTAACAATGAATTAAGTAAAGATATTAAAAATAAAAATTTTTTTACATATGGAATCAAGTCTAATGCTAATTTTCTTATCAAAAATATAATTCAAAACAAACTTTTCTCAAAATTTGATTTATCTATAAATTTACCAAATAAAAAAAGAACAATCTTAAAAAACTTTCAGATCCCATTATTAGGTGTTCATAATATAAGAAACTCTACAGCAGCAATTGCAGTTGCTCTTACTGTAGGAATTCCAGTGTCTGATATTAAAAAAGGTCTGAAAAACTTTAAAGGTGTCCAGCGTAGATTTAATAAGATATTTACATTTAACGGAGTTGATTTTTATGATGATTATGCACATCATCCTACTGAAATAAAATCTGTTTTAGAGGGAGTAAAAAAAGTTTTTGATAAGTGTGAAAAAGTCTGTGTTTTTCAACCACATAGAATATCAAGATTAAAAGATTTAAGAAATGAATTTACTCACTGTTTCAGAGATGCAGACACAATTATATTATGTCCCATTTTTACAGCGGGAGAAAAAATTAAATTAGGTTTTCAGTATAATGATTTTGCAAAAGAAATAATTAAAAATTCAAAAGTAAAACTATTTATGATTAAAAATAATATTGAATTAGCAAAATTTCTCAAACAAAATATTTATGGAAATAAAATCGTCATAGGAATGGGTGCTGGTTCAATTTCAAATTGGATGAAAAAATTACCTGAATTAATGTAATGCAGATACAACAGCTTAAAGATTTATTAAAAGATTTTGGTAAAAATGTAATTTATGATCAAGATTTAAAAAAAAAAAATTGGTTCAATATTGGAGGAAAGTCTAAAGTTTTTTACAAGGCGGAAAATTTAAAAGATTTAATTAAATTTCTCAAATTACTCGACAATAAGGAAAAAATTTTTATCATTGGCGCAGGATCAAACACCTTAATCTCAGATAATATTTTTGATGGAGTCGTAATAAAGCTAAGTAAAAATTTTAATAGAATATCTTTATTAAGAGAAGATGTAATTATTTCCGGAAGTGGTGTTTTAGATAATAGCCTATCTAATTTTGCTGCTGAAAATAATTTGAGTGGATTTGAGTTTTTATCTTGTATTCCGGGATCTATTGGTGGGGGAATTAAAATGAATGCCGGATGTTTTGGAAGAGAATTTAAAGATATACTTCTTTCTATTCAAGCCATAGATCAAAAAGGGAATTTAATAACAATTCCGTCAAAAGAAATAAATTTTGATTATAGAAGTAATGATTTGTCTGAAGATTTGATTTTTTTAAGTGCTTCTTTTAAAGGGATTAAAAGTAATTTCAACAAAGTAAACAGTGAAGTAGTAAAGATGAAATCTTTAAAAGAAAAAAATCAACCAATGAGAATTAAAACTGGTGGAAGTACTTTTAAAAACCCAATAAATCAAACAGATAAAAAAGTTTGGGAACTGATAAAAGAATCAGTTTCTATTGATACTAAGTTTGGTGATGCGTATATTTCAGAAAAACATTCAAATTTTTTTGTTAATAAAGGCAATGCAACATTCAATGATATGAAAAAATTAATTGATTTTGTTTCGAAAAAAGTTCTAGAAAAAACTGGTATAAAATTAGATAAAGAAATTAAAATATTAGAATAAATTGAAAAAAAAAATTTTGATAATTTCAGGTGGTATTTCTAAAGAGAGAATTATTAGCTTAGAGTCAGGAAAGCAGGTTGCGAAAGAATTAAAAAAAAATAATTATAAAGTAAAAATATGCGAGCCTGACAAAGATTTAATATCTGTAACAAAAAGTTTCAAACCCCATATCATTTTTAATGCTCTACATGGACAGTTTGGAGAAGATGGATATATACAAACAATTCTTGAGACAATAGGTATACCTTATACCCATTCAGGTGTGATTGCCTCTGCTAAGGCAATGGATAAAGAAATTTCTAAAAAAATTTTTATTAAAAATAAAATTTTAACACCTAAATATTTCATTTTTACTTTTAATAAAACTAATAAAGAACTTATAAGATTAGTAAAAAAAAAGTTGAACTTTCCTGTTGTTATTAAACCAATTAATGAAGGTTCTAGTGTAAATGTTTATATTTGTACTAAGAATAATTTATCCAGAAACATAAAATTATTAAAAGATTATAAAAAAATATTGATAGAACAATTTATTCCTGGGAGAGAAATTCAATCAGCTATAATTGGAAAGAAGAAGCTCGGAGCAATTGAACTTAAGCCAAAAAGAAAATTTTATGACTATAAGGCAAAATACAATTCTAATGCTAAGACAGAGCATATCATTCCAGTAGACTTGCCGAAAAAAAAATACAAAGCCCTCATGGACATTACTTTTAAAGCACATAATTTGATGGGATGTAGAGGTGTTACCAGATCGGATTTTAAATATTTTAAGGGAAAATTTTATCTTTTAGAAATTAATACCCAACCCGGCATGACAAAACTATCTTTAGTTCCAGAGATATCAGCTTATATTGGAATTAATTTCATAAATCTAATAAAATTAATTTTAAAAGATGCATCTATTAATAAGTAAAAAAATTGTAATTTACTTATTAATATTTTGTTTTCTTGTATCAATAAATAATATTTCATTCATGAATTTTAGTTTTCCAAAAATAAGCAAGATAGAAATTAAAGGTTTAGATTTTAATGAGAAAAAAAAAATTGAAAATATCATTTATAATTCTAATTTTAAAAATATTTTTCATATAGATAAAGAATTTTTAAAAAAAAGAATTGATTCAATTAATATTATTGAACAATTTGAAATATTCAAAAACTATCCCTCAACCTTAAAAATCTTTATTGAGAAAACGAAAATACTTGCAAAAACGAAAAGAAATGGTTTTGATTATTTGATTGGATCAAACGGAAAGCTAATTAAAAATAAAGATTTTATATTAGAGCTGCCTTTCATATTTGGTGATTTAGACATTTCAGAGTTTCTCAAACTAAAAAGTAAGATTGATAGTTCACTTTTCGAGTTTAGTGAAATTTCAAACTTATATCTATATAAATCAAATAGGTGGGATATTGAAACTCGTAATGGAAATTTAATAAAACTTCCAAAAGATAATGTTAAGGAAATATTAGATTTATATGTTCGAATGTCTAAAGAAAAAAAAATTAACGAAAAAACAATTATTGACTTTCGTCAAAAAAATCAAATTATATTAAATGAGAAGTAGTTCAATTAATAAAATTTTTATTTTTATTAGTTCTAATAAATTTATAATTATATCGCTTAATGAAGTAAATAAAATCAATTATAAAAAAGAAACTATTTTTAAAGATCAAAATAAAAAATTTGATTTGGATCTATTTAGTGAATTTTTGAATGAAAATATTTTTAAAATTGAAAAAGAATTAGGTGAATTCATTAAGGTTATCCATCTAATAATTGATAATGAGGAAATTTTTTCAGTTAGTCTTTCAATTAAAAATAAAATTAATGAGACTTCAATAAATACGAAAATAATTAATAATTTATTAATAGAAGCAAAGAGCTATTGTGATGAAACTTTAAAAAAAGCAAAAGTTATTCATATGAAAATTGATCAATTTTACATTGACAATGAATACTATAAAGTTTTACCAGATAAAGTTAGCTGCAAGAGTTTATCTTTAGATCTAAGTTTTATATGTATACCTACTGATATTTTGAATAATTTTGAAAAAATCTTAAATAAGTTTCAGATAACTGTTTATAGAACAATTAGTTATCAGTACCTTAATAGCTTTTTTAAAATTAGTAGTAATAACTTAGAGCTAGCTGCACAAAAAATTCTGACTGGTTTTAATGAAAATGAAGTGATTTTAATGAAAAAAAAACCAAAAAATCTTGGTTTTTTTGAGAAATTTTTCAATTTTTTCAATTAATCTGTATTTTCTCGTAATATTTGTTGTTTTTAATTTTGTGTGACTCGGGATTAAAACGACGATGTGTCTTTATTAAACCAAAAAACAATTAAAAAAAAAGTTTCCTTTAGTGGGGTAGGTCTTCACAGTGGTAAAATAGTTAAAATTTGTATTAAGCCTTCTGAGCCAGATACTGGAATTGTTTTTAAAAGAATTGATTTGAAAGTAAATAATCTCATTTATCCAAATTTCATGAACGTGAGTAGTACAGCTCTTTGTACAACTATCAGCAATAGTTATGGAGTAAAGGTTTCAACTATTGAACATTTAATGGGAGCATTATTTGGACTTGGAGTCGATAATGCTTTGGTGGAAATCGATAACGAAGAAGTTCCAATTTTAGATGGATCAGCCAAGTTATTTATAAATGAAATTTTATCAGTAGGTTTAGAATCAAGTAACAAGCCTATTAAGATTATAAAAATAAATAGAAAGGTAGAATTTAAAAATGGCGATAAGTTTATTTCAATTGAACCTTCAAAGTTAAGTCTAGACATAGATTTTCAACTTAAGTATCAAAATCAAACTATTGGAAACCAAAGAAATAAAGTTAATGTTTATGAGGATAATCTTGAAGAAATTTTTAACTCCCGAACATTCTGTTTGTACGAAGATATTGAGGCAATAAAGAAAAATGGTCTAGCAAAAGGTGGAAGTTTAGAGAATGCGATAGTCGTTAAAGGTGAGAATATCTTAAATCCAGATGGTTTAAGAAATACAAAAGAATTTGTAAATCATAAAATTTTAGATTGTATTGGTGACCTTTTTACTAGCGGATATAGAATAATAGCAAGTATAAATTGTTCTCAAGGAGGACATTTTATGACGAATAGTTTGCTAAAGAAAGTATTTGAAAATAAAGAAAATTTTTCAATTATTGAAATACAAGAGAGAACACTCCCTCATACATTAATTAATAGAAGCTTATTAAGATCAATTGCTTAATTAAATAATCATCTTTATAATTTTTTTCTTAGTATATATAATTGTAAGATGTCTAAATTAAAAATTGGATTAATTTTCATCTTCGTTTTACTTTTAAATTCTTGCAGTAAGAATGTAGAAGAGGTCAAATTAATTAAAGAAACCAGTCAAAATGAAGAAATGATTTCTGCTTATCAAAAGGGTATGAGCTTGATGGAGAGAGGTGATTATTTCGCAGCGAGTAAAAAATTCTTAGAAGTAGAGATTTTATTACCCCAATCTCAATGGGCACCAAAATCAGTTTTAATGGCATCTTACTCATACTATCTTCAAAATTATTATTCCTTAGCTACAGAAAATCTTAAAAGATATTTCAAAACTTATCCAAAAGATAAGAATATGGCCTACGCACATTATCTTTTAGCAATGTGTTATTATGAAACAATTGAAGGTGAAAAAAAAGATTTGGCGCCTCTAATAGCATCAAAAAAAGAATTAATTTTTATAATCGAAAATTATCCTGAGACTGATTATGCTTACGATGCAAGATATAAAATTGATTTAATCAATGATATATTAGCTGCTAAAGAAGTTTATATTGGAAGACATTATGTGAAAAAGGAGAAATGGATACCAGCTCTTAATAGATTCAAAAACGTCTTAAAAAATTATGAAACCACAGATCATGTAGAGGAAGCAATTCATAGATTGGTTGAAATATATTATATATTAGGCATGGAGGAAGAGTCTTTAAAATATGCGTCATTGTTGGGTTATAATTATAATTCAGGAGAATGGTACAAAGAAACTTATAAAATTTTTAATAAAGAATATAAAGTATCTCTTCCAAATAAAAAAAAGGAAAAAAGTAAAATCCTAAGTAAAATAAAAAGTCTTTTTTAAATAATGACAAATGAAAAAATTAATCAAAAATATCTTGAAAAGATTAAGTTATTTCAAAAATATAATAAACATTACTACAATCTTAACAAACCAATAGTTGACGACTCTGAGTTTGATAAATTAAAGCAAGAAATAATTAACTTAGAAAAAAAACATAATTTTTTAAATCATAAAGAGTCCCCATCTAACTCAGTGGGTTTTAAACCCTCTAAAATTTTTAAAAAAGTAAAACATAAAACAGCCATGCTGTCCTTAGGAAATGCATTTGGTGAGGAAGATCTTATAAATTTTGAAAAAAAAATTTTGAATTTTCTCAATAATGAGGCTGGACTAAATATAGAGTATAGTGCTGAGCCTAAAATTGATGGGATATCCGCATCTTTATTGTTCAAAGAAGGAAAATTTGTAACTGGTTTATCCAGAGGTGACGGTAAAGAGGGTGAAGATATAACAGAAAATTTAAAAACAATAAAAGATATACCACATGAGATTAAATTAAAAAGTTTCCCTAAGGAAATAGATATTAGAGGTGAGGTGTTTATTCAAAACAGTGATTTTGAAGATCTAAGAAACAAATTTGCAAATCCAAGAAATGCAGCCTCTGGTTCTTTAAGACAAAAAGATCCAAGAGAAACACAAAAAATTCCACTTAAATTTATTGCATATACTTATGGTCATCAAAAGGGCTTGGAAGTGTCTTCTCAAGAAGATTATTTAAAAAAGTTAAAGGAGTGGGGTTTTAAAACAAATCCTTTAAATAAAACAATTAAAACAATAAAAGATTTAATGAAAAATTATAATGAAATCGAAAAAAAAAGAGATCAAATAGATTTTGATATTGATGGAATTGTTTATAAGGTAAATGATTTTGCATTACAGAAAAGACTAGGAAATGTTGCCAATGCTCCAAGATGGGCTATCGCGCATAAATTTTCTGCTAATAGTAGTATTTCAAAAATTGAGAATATTGAAATTCAAATTGGTAGAACTGGTGCATTAACACCCGTAGCGAAAATAAAACCGGTTAATATTGGAGGTGTTGTCGTTTCAAATGCTACTTTACACAATGAAGAAGAGATAAATCGAAAAGATATAAGAATTGGAGATACAGTTTTAATTGAAAGAGCTGGAGATGTAATACCTCATGTAATCTCAGTTGATTTAAAGTTGAGAAATAGAGACTCAAAAAAATTTAGTTTTCCAAAAAATTGTCCATCTTGTGGTTCAAAAACTGTAAAAGATTTTAATTTTACCACAAAAAAAGAGGATGCAGTCAGAAGATGCTCAACTGAAGGCTATGAATGTGAAAAAATGGCTATAGAAAAGATTAAACATTTTGTTTCTAAAGAGGCCTTTAATATTGATGGTTTTGGAAAAAAAATTGTTGAAAATTTTTGGAATTTAAATTTAATAAAATTTCCACAAGATATATTTAGTCTTGATTACATAAAAATAGAAAGTTTAGATGGATGGGGGAAACAATCAGTTGCAAACTTAAAATATTCGATTAATCAGAAAAAAACAATTTCTTTTGAAAAGTTTATTTATGCATTAGGTATTAGACATATTGGTTTAGAAAATGCTAAAATTTTATCAAAAAATTTAAAATCATTTAAAAACTTTATTCTTTTATCGAAAAAAAAAAATTTTGATAATTTAATAAATATTGATGGGATAGGTGAGACTCAGATTAATTCAATAAAGAATTTTTTTAAAAATAGAACAAATTTACGTGTTTTACAGAGCTTAGAAAAAGTACTCACAGTAAAAAATGCTGAAAATCAAAAAAATGATGGCGTATTAAATAATAAAACTTTTATGTTCACTGGTAAACTTTCAAACATGAGTCGTTCCGAAGCAAAATCTCTAATAGAACAAAATTCGGGATCAATAGTTAGTAATGTAACAAAAAAACTTGATTATTTAATAGTTGGAGAAAAACCAACAAACAGAAAAATTGATGCCGCAAAAAGTTTAAAAGTAAAAATTTTAGACCAGTCTTCGTGGCTTAAAATGCTCAGATAAAGCTCGCTAACCACCTCTTCTCCTTTTTATTAAGGTAAGGAGATAATTTAGAATAAACTTCTAAATGATAGTCGAAAATATAGTCCCTTTCTTTTTTTGTTAATAGATTATAATTAATCAAATCTTTTTCTATTGGTGCTAAGGTTAAATTTTTGAAAATCAAATTTCTCCCGACTTTACATGCGTAGACTAAATTTTCTATACGTATTCCAAATTTACCTTGTTTGTAATACCCAGGTTCATTACTTAAAATCATTCCACTTTGAATTTTTACTGAATTTTGTTTTGAGATAGCTTGAGGGCCTTCGTGAACATTTAAGAAAAAACCAACACCATGTCCTGTTCCATGGTTATAGTTTAGACCATCTTTTTTAAGAAACTTTCTAGCCTCTATATCTATTAATTTTCCAGTTTTTTTTTTATTAAGATCAGTTTTAACAACAGCAATGTGCCCCTTCAAAACGTTTGTAAAAATATTTTTTATCTTTTTATTTTGATTATTGAAACAGATAGTTCTTGTAACATCTGTTGTTCCAAATTTATATTGTCCTCCAGAGTCACAAAGGAATATTTCATTTTTTTTCAAAAGTTTTGTACTATTTTTTTTTGCTCTGTAATGAACAATTGCACCATTTTTTCCACTACCTGCTATTGTTTGAAAACTTGGAAATAAATATTTTGAGTTCTTTTTTCTGAATTTTTCTAATTTATTTTGGGCATCAACTTCAGTTATATTAAATTTTGTCTTATTCTTTAACCAGTATATAAATTTTGTTAACGCAACTCCATCAATGATATGAGTTTTAATCATATTGTTTATCTCAACATTATTCTTAATTGCTTTAAGAAAATAAATTGGATCTTCTTGTTTTACTACGTTAAATCTTTTTTTTAATAATTTTTCTAAGAATAATGAGCAGGTTTTTTCATCTATTAAAATATTTCCAGACTTTAAAGTATTAAAGAAATTTGAAATTTTTTTTGGATCAATAATTTGTTTTTTGTTAAGTTTTTTTTCATTTATCAGTCTTGTTGTTTTATATTTTTCGACAATCAAAAAAATATTTCTATTTTTACTTATAATTAGAAAAGAATTAGTTATTGGGCTTGTGGGATTGTCATATCCCCTAATATTCAGTAGCCATGAAATATTTTCTGGAGCAGTAACAAACAAATAATCACAATTACTTTTTTTTAAATATGATGTAATTTTTAATATTTTTTTTTTGTGACCTTCACCAGTAATTTTTTTGTCAAGTGAATAAAAAGGAGGTTTTTTTTTATCCTGAAACTTAAAAAAATTATCAATTAAATTTTTTTCAATAAATGTAATTTTATTATTTTTCAAAAAAAAATTTTTTATTTGTTTTGAAGTAAATAGTGTTGGATCAATTCCTAAATTAAGATTTTTAAATATGTTAGTATTTATAATCTTTGTGTAATCGATAATTTTAAAGTTCTTTCCACTCTCAATTTTTGCTTGAATTGAATATCGTCCATCAACAAATAGATAACACTTTTTTTTTAGAATTATTGCATAGCCTGCAGATCCAGTAAAATTTGATATATATTTAAGTCTATCTTTGTTGGTATACTCTGAGAAAAATTCATCATTTTTTGGAACAACATACCCATCTATCCCATATTTTTTAAATTGCTTCCTTAATTTATTAATTTTTTCATTAATCATTTAATTCTCTTTTGATACCTAATCCAGCCAGGACTTCTCTGAGAATTATCATCTAATTCAATATCCTGATTAAACTCAAATTCATCAAATGATTCATTATTTTCATCGAAAAAAGAATTTTTTTCCAAGTTATCTTCTGGAAGTTCATCAATAAATCTTGATGCCATACTATCTATCCAATCTCCTTGATAAAATCTATTCATTGAAAAAGAAATAATCACATTTTTTTTTGCCCTAGTGATACCCACATAAGCTAATCTTCTCTCCTCTTCTAAACCATTGTGCCCTTTTTCTTCAATTGATTTTTGGTGAGGAAATAATCCCTCTTCCCATCCTGGCAAAAAAACGATATCAAACTCTAATCCTTTAGCAGCATGCATTGTCATCATATTTATTTTTTCACCTTCCCAATCTTGGTCAATTGATGTCGCAAGTGATACATGATCTAAAAAACTCTCTAGATTATCAAATTCTTTCATAGCGCTTAATAATTCTTTAATATTTTCTAAACGATTTTCATTCTCAAGATCCTTTTTATTTTTAAGCATTGCAGAGTAACCTGACTCATCTAAAAGAATTTGTAACAATTTAACATGATTAAATTTCTTAATTTTAAGATCGTTTCTCCATTTAGAAATTAAATCTAGAAATAAGCTTAGACCTAATTTTGCTTTAGGTTTAATAAGATTTTCATTTATCATTTTTCTTGCTGAACTTTCCAGACTCATTTTATTTTTTTTTGAATACTCATGGATAGTTTTTATCGTACTATCACCAATAGCTCTTTTAGGATTATTAACTATTCTTTCAAATGCTAAATCATCTTTCTCTTGATGAATTAATCTAAGGTATGCAACACAATCTTTTATTTCAGCTCTCTCGTAAAATTTTATTCCTCCGATAATTCGATAAGGTAAGCCTATTTTTAAAAATCGTTCCTCAAATTCTCTTGTTTGAAAAATTGCTCTTACTAAAATTGCAATTTTATTAAGTGAAAATTTTTTCTTAAATTTTTCTACTTCATCTGAAATTCCTATTGCCTCATCTTTTCCATTTTTAAAACAATTTAACTTAATAAGGTCACCTTTAGACATTGAGGATTTTAATGTCTTACCTACTCTATTTTGGTTATAAGAAATTAATTTGGAAGCGACAGATAATATGTTTTTAGATGACCTATAATTTTGTTCCAATCTGATTACTTTTGTATTTTTATAAATTTTATCAAAGTCTAAAAAATTTTTAATTTCAGCACCTCTCCAACTATAAATTGATTGATCATCATCCCCAACACAACATATATTCTTATTTTCCTCTGCTAATAAATCTAACCATTTGCTTTGAATAAAATTAGTATCTTGATATTCATCAACAAGTATATACTTAAAATTTTTAGAATAGATTTGCCTTATATCATTATTTTTTTCTAAAATTTTTACTGAATGTAAAATTAAATCTCCAAAATCGCAGGCATTTAGTTCACTAAGTTTTCGTTGATAAATTTTATAAACTGGTAAAATTGTTTTTTCATAAATGTCTTTATGATTTATTTTTACTTCATTGGGATACATTCCCTTATTTTTCCATCTATCTATAATTGCAATAACGAATCTAGGTGAAATTTGTTTGATATCAATATTTTCACCTTTACAAATATTTTTGATAAGTCTGATTTGATCATCAGTATCAATAATCGTAAAATTATAATTTAAACCAACAGCTGAAGCATGTTTTCTAAGTAATTTTGCACAAATTGAATGAA
The DNA here is from genome assembly GCA_902597725.1 of uncultured Pelagibacteraceae bacterium. GTDB lineage: Bacteria > Pseudomonadota > Alphaproteobacteria > Pelagibacterales > Pelagibacteraceae > Pelagibacter. The sequence continues at coordinate 32,436 of CACJYQ010000002.1, read as the reverse complement.
ATGTTCCTAACCAAGACAAACCTGTTGCTGATGACCCAAGAATTTTACTTACTCTGTTTTCCATTTCTTTTGCAGCCTTATTTGTAAAAGTAACCGCAAGTATCTGATTTGGGAAAGCTTTCTTATTTTTAATTATATGGGCTATTCTACTTGTTAAAACCTTAGTTTTTCCTGAGCCTGCACCTGCAACAATTAATAATGGCCCTTCTAAAGATAATACAGCCTCCTTTTGAGCCTCATTTAAATTTTTTAGATAATCAGAGTTTACCATTTAAATAATTTAATTATAAGTTTCTAAAATTTATGTTTATTTTTAATTTTTATAAAAAAAAATCTAAAAAATTATTATTATCAATAAATAAGATTTTAGATAGTTTTTTTGATGAATTAACAAGATCCAAAAGTCAAAAAAATAAGCGTGAACCAATTAAAAAAAAACTATTCAATTTAGATCATAAGATTGAAAGTTTTTTTAATAAATTTAAAGAATTTAAAAAATACAATCAGAGCAAGAAAACATTAAGCTTTTTCAGGAATAAGGCAGCCCTATCAGTCACAATAACGTTTTTGTTGTTTGTAAGTTATTTCTTTATGCCAATATTTTATAATAAAGATGAAACAAAAAATTTTTTAAAAAATCAAATTTTAAAGACATATGAAATTGAAATTAAATTTAATGAAAAAATAAGCTATGGTTTACTACCAAAACCTTTCTTTTATACCAAAAATTTAGAAATTACTCATCAAGATAAAATTTTAGGTATTTCTGAATATGCTAAATTCTATATTTCTTTTAATAATTTTTTTTCTTTCAAAAAATTGAATATTAAAGATGTAATATTTCAAGATACAGAGTTTAATATTAATTCAGGAAATATAAATTTTTTTAAAAAAACTCTTAAAAAATCGAAGGTAGAAGATCAGTTTCTTTTTAAAAAAACAAAATTTTTTTACAAAGATGAAAATGAAGAATTATTATTTTTGTCAAAAGTAGATAGCTTAAAATTTTTCTATGATAATAAAAATGATTTACAAAAAGTTAAGTCATCATTTGAAATTTTTAATATTCCCTTTAAGTTAGATATTTCTGAGAATAAAGAAAATAAGGATAAAAATATAAAATTAATTTCAAAAAAAATTAGATTAAATATAAATAACTCTATCAAATATAGAGACAATAAAATTAATGGTTTTTTAAATATTGATTTATTTAATAAGAGCAACTCATTTAAGTACACAATTAATGATGATAAACTCAACTTTTTATCAGAAGATGAAAATTTTGGTGGAGATATTAATTTTAAACCATTTTATTTTTCGACTAACTTAAATTTTGATTATATAAGCCAAAAAAAGATATTTCAGAGTGAATCTTTAATTATTGATGTGCTTGATTCAGAGTTATTAAATAATCCAAATTTAAGTTCAATTATAAATGTGAAAGTTAATAAAATCGATAAATTTGAATATCTGACCGATCTTATTTTGGAAATTCAATTAGATAATGGCAAAATTTTAATGAGTAATTTCTATGCTAAATGGAATAAATCAGTATTAATTAAATCAGATGATATCGAGTTTGCCAATGATAAAAATGGAAAAAAATTGATTGGTGAAATTTTATTTGATTTTAATGATGTGGAAAAATTTTTTAGATATTTTCAAATAAAAAGAAATTATAGAAACGTCTTTGGTGAAATAAAAGCAGATTTTGTCTATGATTTTACCCAGGACAAACTTACTTTTAATAATCTAAGAATAGATAATAAATCTAATCAAGTCCTTGAAAAGTTTTTAGAAGATTATGATAAGAAGAATACAAATTTATTTAATAAAGTAACTTTTAGAAATTTTGTAAAAGAATTTTTTCAGATTTACGCTGGATAAATCATATTTTTTGGATTTACTATTCTGTCGTAATCCTTCTCACTTATAAGTTTTGACTTTATAGCCTCCTGTTTTAAGGTTGTCTTATTTTTGAGAGCTAACTTAGCTATTTTTGCTGAATTATCATAACCAATATAGGGTGCCAACGCTGTAACAAGCATTAATGAATTATCTAAAAGTTTTTTAATTTTTACTTTATCTGCTTTAATTCCTTTAACACAAAACAATGCAAAATTTTTTGTGCTGTCTGCTAAAAGATCAATAGATTGTAAAATGTTATGAGCAATAAGTGGCTTAAAAACATTTAATTCGAAGTGTCCATGTGAGCCCGCCATTGTTATTCCATTATGATTACCAATCACTTTCACGCAAACCATCGTTACTGCTTCTGACTGAGTTGGATTTACTTTTCCAGGCATAATTGATGAACCTGGTTCATTTGCTGGTAAAATTATCTCCCCATACCCAGCTCTAGGTCCCGACCCTAAAAATCTTATATCGTTTGCAATTTTCATTAAACTAACAGCTGCAGTATTTAACGTCCCAGAAAAATTTACTATTTCATCATGAGCCGCTAAAGCGGCAAATTTGTTTTTAGTTGGTTTGAAAGGTAATTTAGTTATTTTTTTTATTTCATTTATTACTTTTCTGTCAAAACCTTTTTTACTATTTATTCCTGTACCAACTGCAGTACCACCCTGAGCTAGATAATAAATTTCGTTTAAAGCATTTTTAATTCTAAAAATACAATCCGCCAATTGAGACTGATATCCTGAAAACTCTTGACCTAGAGATAGAGGTGTTGCATCTTGAAGATGTGTTCTTCCAACTTTTACAATATTTTTAAATTGAGAAACCTTTTTCTTTAATTCTTTGTTTAAAAGTTCAAGAGATGGTAATAATTTATCTTTAGTTTCTATAGCTATAGCTATATGCATAGCAGTTGGAAAAACATCATTAGTAGACTGAGATTTATTTACATGATCATTTGGATGAACTGGTTTTTTTGAACCTTTCTTTCCTCCTAAAATTTCTATCGCTCTATTTGCTATTACCTCATTTACATTCATGTTTGTTTGTGTGCCAGATCCTGTTTGCCAAACTTTTAATGGAAAATGGTCATTTAATTTTCCATTTATGACTTCGTTAGATGCTTTTACAATTGCGTTAGAAATTTTTGGTATCATTTGTTTTTCTTTTTTATGAACAATTGCTGCAGCTTTTTTAATTATAGCAATAGATTTAATCAATCTAGGTCTTACTAAAAATTCTCCTATATCGAAAAATTTCTTTGATCTTTGAGTTGATGCACCCCAATATTTATCATTTGGGACATTTATTGATCCAATACTGTCAAATTCTTTACGAAATTTCATTGATAGTTACAAATTATTTATATATTAAAAATTTGATAACTTATAGGAGCAAAATGACAAATTTTGAAAAAGTTGGCATTTTTATGAAAACTTTTGGTCAAGAAGTAAAATTAAAACCATCTCTAAGTACTGATAAAATAAATTCATTAAGATTAAGTCTTATAAAGGAGGAGCTGGATGAGTTAAAAGATGCGATTGATGGAAAAGATTTAGTTGAAATTGCTGATGCATTGACTGATATTCTTTATGTCACTTATGGTGCGGGACATGCTTTTGGTATTAATCTTGATAAATGTTTTGATGAGGTTCAAAATTCAAACATGAGTAAATTAGATGTAAATGGCAAACCGATATACAATGAATTTGGCAAAGTTTTAAAAGGTCCAAATTATTTTAAACCTAATTTAAGAAAATTTTTAGAGGAAAAATAAAACAAAATTAGGGGCGTTCTGTTGCCAGGTGCCCCAAACCCCGTTTACTTAATTAACTAAGTTAATTAAGCAGCAAGTGCGTAACTTTCGTTAGCAATTATAAATTAGCCCTTTGCGGAGGAACAATTCCGGACGAAAGAATAGCCTTTAGTCACTCGTCGAATCTAGTTCACCCCCATAAGTTGTAAATGGTGGAGGTGGTGGGTACTGCCCCCACGTCCGCAATGGTTATTACGAAATTCGTTTATCGTCATAGTTGGAAATCCAACTTTATTAATATAAAAGGAAATGCAAGAGATTCAATAACATTCATGAAATTAACCAAAGAACAACAAGAAGATATAAGAAATCAACAATCACAAAGCAATTCAACAAAAAGAGTAACTTCACCTGAACTAGAAAAAATTCTTTATGAGGCATTGCCTGCTCTTGATCATGGTTTTGTAAGAGTTGTTGATTATATGGGAGATGATACTTCAATTGTGCAATCGGCTAGAGTTTCGTATGGCAAAGGCACTAAACAGGTTTCTACAGACGCAGGGTTAATTAAATATTTAATGCGTCATTGGCATAGTACGCCATTCGAGATGTGTGAAATTAAATATCATATTAAACTGCCAATTTTTATTGCTCGTCAATGGATTAGACATAGAACTGCTAATGTGAATGAATATTCTGCTAGATACTCAATCTTAGATAAAGAATTTTATTTACCAACAAAAGAAAATCTTGCTGCTCAATCAACATCTAATAGACAAGGTAGGGGAGATGTTCTCGAGGGTGAACAAGCAAATGAAGTTTTGAAGCTTTTAAAAGATGATGCAGAAAGAACATATGCAAATTATGAAATGATGCTCAACGAGAAGTATGATGGATCTACTATTGATGAAAATAAAAAAGGGTTGGCGAGAGAGCTCGCAAGAATGAATCTAACATTAAACACTTATACCCAATGGTATTGGAAAACAGATTTATTAAATCTCATGAATTTTTTGAGGTTAAGAGCAGATCATCATGCACAATATGAGATTAGAGTTTATGCAGATATCATGCTGGATACTTTAAAAAAATGGGTTCCAATAACTTATGAGGCTTTTATGGATTATAGAGTTGGTGGAACAGAAGTTTCAGCAAAAGGAAAAGTTATTATTCAAAAACTTATAAAAGGTGAAAACATTTCTATGAAAGACTCTGGTTTATCCAAAAGGGAATGGAATGAATTAATGGAGGCTTTTGATCTTAAAGATAAATTGATTTAATCTTATTGGCAAAATCTATATAAATTTTTGATATTTGGTTATTTGGATCTTTTTCAACAATCGGTTTCCCTTCATCACCTGATTTTCCTACTTCAGGATTAATTGGAATTTCTCCTAAGAATTCTTTATTAAACTCTTGTGCAGTATTTTTAACTCCATCCTCTCCAAAAATTTTATATTTTTTATTATCATCTCCAATAAAGTAACTCATGTTATCAACCAATCCTAAAATTTTTACACCAAGTTTATCAAACATCTTAATTCCTCTTTTTACATCTAAAAGAGCAACCTCTTGTGGGGTTGAAACTATGATTGCTCCATCCATTTTTATTTCTTGAGAAAAGGTGAGTTGGGTATCACCAGTTCCAGGAGGCATATCAACAATTATAAAATCTAAATCTTTCCAATTAACTTTTTGGGTGAAAGTTCTAATTGCGCTAGTCACCATTGGTCCTCGCCAAATCATAGGTGTTTGTTGATCAGTCAAGAAACCAATAGACATACACTGAATATCATACTTAATTACAGGATCTAACTTTTGCCCATCGCTTTTGGGTTTTTCTTCAATTCCCAACATTTTAGGAATTGAGGGACCATAAATATCTGCATCTAATAAACCAACTTTACATCCAACCTTTTTTAAAGCTAATGCTAAGTTTGTTGCAAAAGTAGATTTTCCAACACCGCCTTTCGCACTAGAAACAGCAATTGTAAACTTAGTGCCTTTAATTGTATTTTTCTCAGGTAGTTTTCTACCCATTTTTGCTCTCATTGCGTCACTTAATTCTGGTTTTTCCTTTGGCATATTTGGATCTTAACTTGTTTTTCCATGTAAAGACATTATATAGATTGCCATATGTCAGATAATTTCAAACAAAGCGGTGGAAGTCCTTGGGGAACACCTCCAGGTGGAAGCGGAGGCGGAGGCGGAAACGGCTCTGGTCGAGGCCCAACTCCACCAGATATAGATAAAATTATAAGAGAGTTTCAGGAAAAAATTAAAAAATTTTTACCAGGAGGAAGTTCTTCGGGCGGTAAGCAGGCGATTTTAGTTTTAATAATTTTAGGCTTTGTTTGGTTAGCTAGCGGACTTTATAGAGTATTACCAGATGAACAAGGTGTAGTTTTAAGATTTGGAAAATTTGTAAAAACAACTCAGCCAGGATTAAATTATCATATTCCTTTTCCTGTAGAGTCTGTACTTACTCCAAAAGTGACAAAAGTTAATAGAATTGATATTGGTTTTAGATCTGAGAGAGACAGTGGGTTTACATCTCAAGGTGGTGTAGCTGATGTTCCTCAAGAAAGTTTGATGCTAACGGGGGATGAAAATATTGTTAATATAGATTTTTCAGTTTTTTGGGTTATCAAAGATGCTGGAAATTTTTTATTCAAAATTCAAGATCCTGAGGGAACAGTTAAAGCAGCGGCAGAGACTGCAATGAGAGAAGTAATTGCTAGATCGGATATACAACCTATTTTAACTGAAGGAAGATCAGTTATAGAAACAGACACACAACTTATTATTCAAAAGATTTTAGATGAATACACTAGTGGTATTCAAATTACACAAGTTCAAACACAAAAAGCTGATCCACCTGATCAAGTAATTGATGCATTTAGAGACGTACAGGCTGCAAGAGCTGATATGGAAAGATCAAAAAATGAGGCAGAGGCTTATGCAAATGATGTTATCCCAAGAGCTCGAGGGGAAGCAGAAAAAATTTTACAAGCTGCAGAAGCTTACAAAAAAGAAGTCGTAGCAAAAGCAGAGGGTGAAGCCAGCAGATTCTTAGCAATCTATAATGAATACAAAAATGCAAAATCTGTAACACAAGAAAGAATGTATTTAGAAACAATGGAAAAAGTTTTAGCTGATATTGATAAAGTTATAATTGAAAAAAATGCAGGCTCAGGTGTAGTGCCTTATTTACCTTTACCTGAATTGCAAAAAAAGAAGGTGACAAACTAATATGAACGCTGGAAAAATTACTGCTGGAATTATTGTTGCTTTAGCAGCGATTGCATTTTTCTCAATTTTTATAGTTAAAGAAGTTAATCAAGCAATCGTTCTACAATTTGGTGATCCAAAAAGAATAATTTTAAAACCTGGATTAAACTTTAAATTACCTTTTATTCAAAACGTTGTCTTTTTAGATAAAAGAATACTTAATTTAGATACACCTCCTGAGGAAGTAATTGCATCTGATCAAAAAAGATTAATAGTAGATGCCTTTGCTAGATTTCAAATAGTTGATCCCCTTAAGTTCTATATTTCAGTTGGAAACGAGAGAGTGGCGAGATCAAGATTGGCTACAATTATAAATTCAAGAATAAGAAATGTTCTTGGACAACAAGAACTTCAAACTTTACTTTCTGAAGATAGAACAAAACAAATGGCTTTAATTCAAGAAGGTGTAAATAACGAGGCTGAAAACTTTGGTATTAAAATTGTAGATGTTAGAATTAAGAGAGCAGATTTGCCTCAAGCAAACAGTGATGCAATTTTTAGAAGAATGCAGACTGAAAGGGAGAGAGAAGCAAAAGAATTCAGAGCAAGAGGTGCTGAAATGGCAGTTACAATTACATCAACTGCTGACAAAGAAGTTACAGTAATTTTAGCAGAGGCTCAAAAAAAATCAGAGATCATGAAAGGTGAAGGAGATGGTAAAAGAAATAATATCTTTGCTGCAGCGTTTGGGCAAGATCCAGAATTCTTTGCATTTTATAGAGCTATGCAAGCTTATGAAAAAGCTTTAATAGGTGGAGAAACATCTTTGATTTTATCTCCTGACAGTGAGTTCTTTAAATTTTTTGGGAATATCCAGCCGCAATCCGAGTAAGATTTAATGAAAGAATTGATCATTGCATTTGGTCTATTCTTTTTTATTGAGGGAATTTTATATGCCTTATTTCCATCAAAAATGAAGAATATGTTAAAAAAGCTTGAGTTAATTAAAGATAGTCAGTTACGTGCTGGTGGATTAATTTTTGCTTTAATAGGATTTATAATTGTTTATTACGCAAAAAGTTAAGATGATGAAAATAAAAGCAATATTTCTTTCTTTAATATTAGTATTAAATTTTTCATCAATATCAAATTCCCAGAATATTCCTAATTCGTTCGCAGATTTAGCTGAAAAATTAATGCCTTCAGTTGTTAATATATCAACAACTCAAACAGTAGTTACAAGAAGTAATCCATTTCCAAACTTTCAATTTCCTCCAGGATCCCCTTTTGGCGATATGTTTAAAGAATTTGGAACACCTCAGGAAAGACAATCTTCAGCTTTAGGTTCTGGATTTATTATAGATGCAAAAGGAATAGTGGTTACTAATAATCACGTAATTGAAGGCGCGGAGGATATAGTGGTTCAAGTGAACGGTGAAAAAAAGTTCAATGCAAAAGTTATTGGTGCTGATCCACTTTCAGACATTGCAATATTAAAAATAGATTCTAATGAAAAGTTTTTGCCTGTTAAGTTTGGAGACTCAGACAAAGCAAGAATAGGCGATTGGGTTATTGCTATTGGTAATCCATTTGGTTTAGGTGGTACAGTGACCTCTGGAATAATTTCTGCAAGAAACAGATCAATAGGGTTATCTAGATATGAAGATTATATTCAAACAGATGCATCTATAAACTCTGGTAATTCAGGTGGTCCTCTGTTTGATATGAATGGTGATGTAATTGGAATTAATACTGCAATTCTAGGAAGAAGTGGAAACGTAGGAATAGGTTTTTCGATACCATCAAATAGTGCAAAGATTGTTATAGACCAATTGATTGAATTTGGAGAAACAAAGAGAGGATGGCTAGGAGTAAGAATTCAAGATGTAACAAAAGAAATTGCTGAAGTAGAAAAATTAGACGAACCAAGAGGAGCTTTAGTAGCAAGCATTGCACCTAATAGTCCATCAGAAAAAGCTGGAGTTAAAAGTGGAGATATTATTTTAGAATTTAATGGTGAAAGAATAGGACAAATGAAGGAACTTCCAATTATTGTTGCAAGAACTGAGGTAGGAAAAAAAGTAAAAGTTAAGATCTGGAGGAACAAAAAAGAAATTACAAAAATAATTACGCTTGGCAGATTAGAAACTTCAGAAGATTTTAAAATTTCTAAAAAAAAAGAGGAAGGACCAAGAGAAACTTTAATTGAAACTCTAAAAATTAAAGTAAGAAAACTCTCTGATCAAGATATTAAGTCGAGAAATTTACCAAACCAAACAAGCGGATTAGTAATCTCAAATATAGAAAATGATAGTCCATTGGCAGGTTCTATAGAGGTAAATAGTATAATTTTGGAAGCTCAGAAGAAAAAAATAAGAAGTGTTGAGGATTTAAATCAAGCTCTTAAACAAGTTTTAAATAGTAATCAAAAGACTATTTTACTTGTGATCTATAATAGCCAGAATCAAAAAAGATATATAGGTGTTAAATTAGATTAGTTTATGGATTTTAAATCCAAAATTATTTTAATTTATGGACCTACTGCCTCTGGAAAATCTAAATTTGCAGTTAAGTTAGCAAAAAAAATTAAGGGTCAGATTATAAATGCTGATAGTATGCAAGTTTATAAAGAATTAAAGATTTTAACAGCAAGACCACTCAAAGAAGATCAGCAAAAAGTAAAACATCATTTATATGGATTTCAAAGTTGTAAAAAAAACTTTTCTACTGGTGATTGGCTAAAGTTAGTTAACAAAAAAATTTTACACTGTAAAAAATTAAAAAAAACTCCAATATTAGTTGGAGGCACAGGTCTATATTTTAAAGCGTTGACAGATGGCTTAGTAAATATTCCAAAAATTCCAATTGATTTTAGAAATAAAGTCAGGAATTTACACAAAAGAATAGGACAAAAAAAATTTTTCCTAAAGCTATTAAAAATAGATCCTTTAATAAAAGATAAAATTAATTCTTTAGATGTTCAAAGATCTATAAGAGCGTATGAAATTAAATTATTCACAAAAAAATCTATGATAAGTTGGTTTAAAAATACTAAGTCAGATTATGATCATAATGACTTTTTTAAAATTTGTATTGATTTTCCAAGAAAAGATTTAATAGAGATAATAAATAAGAGAACTGAGAACATGATTAAATCAGGCGCAATTTCAGAAGTTAAAAAATTTATCAAATTGAGAGTTTCAAAAAATAAAAGCCTAAATAAAGCAATTGGAATTAGTGAGGTTAGGCAATATCTTCAAAAAAAAATCCAAACAGAGCAATTAATCGAGAAAATATCAATAAAGACTAGGCAATACGCCAAAAGACAGAGCACCTGGGCTCGAGGAAATATGAAAGATTGGATTAAAGTTAATCCAGATGGTTTGGATAAGCTTTTAAAAAAAATTTAGATATTCTCTACTTAGTCTTGACCAATTAGCACAACTTCAGCTAGATTGCTTGAATGTCTAAATTATATACCGGAGCAGAAATTGTATTTAAATGTCTTGAAGATCAAAAGGTTGAATATATTTTTGGTTATCCAGGTGGTGCAGTTTTACCAATTTATGATGAACTTAAAAATCATTCATCAATCAAGCATATACTTGTAAGACATGAGCAAGGAGCAGGTCACGCTGCAGAAGGATATGCAAGATCATCAGGTAAGCCTGGAGTAGTTTTAGTAACATCTGGACCAGGTGCTACTAATGTTGTTACTGCATTGACGGATGCGTATATGGACTCTGTTCCCTTAGTTTGTATCTCTGGTCAAGTACCCACTCACTTAATAGGCACTGATGCATTTCAAGAGTGTGATACAACAGGAATTACCAGACCTTGTACGAAACATAATTGGTTAGTTAAAGACATTAAAGACTTATCAAAAGTTATGCATGAGGCTTTCAAAGTTGCAACAACAGGAAGACCTGGACCTGTGTTAATAGATATTCCCAAAGATATTCAGTTTGCGAAAACTAAATATACAAAATTTAAAAAGGAAAAAAAACTAAATGGAAAATTACACAATAAGTTTTCTCAAAATGAAATTGATCAATTGATTGATTTAATTTCAAAAGCAAAAAAACCAGTTGTTTATACCGGAGGTGGGGTAATAAATTCGGGCCCTCAAGCTAGTGAAACTTTAAAAGAGTTTGTAAGATTAATTGGTTTTCCAATCACATCAACTTTGCAAGGTTTAGGTGCATTTCCAGGAGATGATAATCAATTTATCGGAATGTTAGGTATGCATGGAACTTATGAAGCAAACAATGCGATGCATGATTGTGACTTATTAATTAATATTGGCGCAAGATTTGATGATAGAATAACTGGTAAGATAGATGAGTTTTCACCAAAATCAAAAAAAATTCATATTGATATTGATCCATCGTCAATAAATAAAATAATAAAAGTAGATCTTGCAATAGTTGGAGATGTTAATGAAGTCATAAAATCAGCTGTAAAAAAAATAAATAAAAAACAAAATGGATTAAAAAATTCGAATAAACAAAAAATTTCAAAGTGGTGGGAACAAATTCAAAAATGGAGAACGAAGGACTCATTAGGTTTTATTAATAGTGATAAAGAAATAAAGCCTCAATATGCTGTAAAAAGATTATATGAGTTAACAAAAAATCAAGATACATTTATCACAACTGAGGTTGGCCAGCATCAAATGTGGGCTGCACAACATTATAAATTTAATAAACCTAATAGATGGATGACATCAGGTGGTCTTGGAACAATGGGATATGGACTTCCAGCTGCAGTAGGTGTTCAAATTGCTCATCCAGATAAACTCGTTATTGATATTGCTGGAGAGGCATCAGTATTAATGACAATGCAAGAAATGTCTACAGCAGTTCAATATAATTTACCTATTAAGATATTCATCTTGAACAACCAATACATGGGTATGGTTAGGCAATGGCAAGAACTTCTTCATGAAAAAAATTATTCAGAAAGTTATTCTGAAGCTTTACCTGATTTTGTAAAATTAGCTGAGGCTTATGGATGTAAAGGTATCAAGGCTGATAATCCTCTTGAATTAGATGATAAAATTAAAGAGATGATCGATTATAAAGGTCCTGTAATATTTGATTGTCATGTAGATCCTAATGAAAATTGTTTTCCTATGATACCATCTGGAAAGCCTCATAATCAGATGATTTTAGGTCCGAATGATAAAGAGGAAAATAAGATTACTGGTAAAGGGAAATCATTAGTTTAATGTCATCTCCAAAATCAGCATACAGTATACCCACTAAAAAAGGAAAATTAGATACTCATATATTTGTTGTTTGGGTTGACAATGAGTCTGGAGTATTAGCGAGGGTAGTTGGTTTATTTTCAGGAAGAGGTTACAATATAGAGTCTTTAGCAGTTGCAGAAGTTGATGCAGCAAAAAATATTTCAAGAATAACAATAGTAACAACAGGAACACCACAAGTTATTGATCAAATAAAACTTCAGTTAAAAAAACTAGTTCCAGTTCATAAAGTTGCAGATTTTAAAAGAGAGGATAAAAAAGTTATATTTAAAGAGATGGCATTACTTAAAATTGTTGCACATAAAAAAAAAATAGAAAAGTGTCTCAAGGAATGTAAAAAATTTAATCCTGTAATTTTAGATAAAACAGATAAATCAGTGGTAGTGCAAATAACTGCCTTGAGAAGAGAAATCGATAAAATGGGAAAAAAATTAAAACCCTATGGTCTTACAAGCACCTCAAGAACTGGGGCAATAGCCATGACCAGGGGTGCTGAAACATTTAAATAAATTTATAAAGGAGAAAAAAAATGAAAATGTTCTATGAAAAAGATGCTGACGTAAACTTAATTAAAGACAAAAAAGTTGCTATTTTTGGTTACGGAAGTCAAGGGCATGCACATGCTCTTAACTTAAAAGATAGTGGAGTAAAAGAAGTTGTTGTAGCTTTAAGGGATGGTTCTGCAAGTAAAGCAAAGGCTGAGTCAAAAGGTTTAAAGGTAATGAACTTGTCAGATGCAGCAGAGTGGGCTGACGTTTGTATGATTCTAACTCCTGATGAACTTCAAGCAACAATATATAAAAATCATATCGAACAAAGAATAAAAGAGGGTACAAGTTTAGCTTTTGCTCACGGTTTAAATATTCATTACGATTTAATCAAAGCAAGAAAAGATTTAGATGTATTTATGGTTGCTCCTAAAGGACCTGGACACCTTGTAAGAAGTGAATTTGAAAAAGGAGGTGGAGTTCCCTGTTTGATGGCAGTTCATCAAGATGGTACAGGTAAAGCAAGAGATTTAGCTCTTTCATATGCATCAGCTATTGGAGGTGGAAGATCCGGGATAATTGAAACAACTTTCAAGGATGAATGTGAAACAGATTTGTTTGGAGAACAAACAGTTCTTTGTGGAGGTCTTGTAGAACTGATTAAAAATGGTTACGAGACATTAGTTGAGGCTGGATATGAACCAGAGATGGCTTATTTCGAGTGTTTGCACGAGGTTAAACTAATTGTAGATCTTATTTATGAAGGTGGAATTGCAAATATGAATTATTCAATTTCAAATACTGCAGAGTATGGCGAGTATGTCTCAGGACCTAGAATAATAAATAAAGAAGAAACCAAGAAAAGAATGAAAGAAGTATTAGAGGACATCCAATCTGGAAAGTTTACCAAACAATGGATGGATGAATGTAAAAACGGTCAAAAGAATTTTCTCAAGACCAGAGAGGAATTAGCAAAGCACTCTATAGAAACAGTTGGAACAAAACTAAGAGCTATGATGCCTTGGATTGGTAAGAAGAAATTAGTCGATAGCGATAAGAAGTAAATATTGATTAAATTGGGCTAAAATAATTATTTTATTTTGCAATCTAAACGATAGGTTGTATATTTCGAACACTAAAAATATTTATATGGCTGAGAAAGATAAAGTATTTATTTTCGATACAACTATGAGGGATGGTGAACAGTCACCAGGTGCCTCTATGAGTGTTGAAGAAAAAATTCAGATTTCAAGAGTTTTCGATGAAATGGGAATTGATATAATTGAGGCTGGTTTTCCAATATCATCGCCGGGTGACTTTGAGGCTGTAAGTGCAATCAGTAAAAGTGTAAAAAATTCAATTCCTTGTGGTTTAGCAAGAGCAACAAAAAAAGATATAGACGCTTGTCATGAGTCTTTAAGATTCGCAAAAAGATTTCGTATCCACACATTTATTTCAACAAGCCCAGTTCATATGAAACATAAACTTAATATGACAGATGAACAAGTTTTAGGCGCTATAAAAGAAAGTGTTACTTATGCTAAAAAATTTACAGATGACGTTGAGTGGTCATGTGAGGATGGCACAAGAACAAATTTAGAATTTATGTATAAAACAATAGAACTTGCCATCAAATGTGGTGCAACAACAATTAATATTCCTGATACCGTTGGTTATTCGATACCTGAAGAGTTTGCAAAAACTATCACATCAATAAAAAACAATGTACCAAATATTGATAAGGCTATTCTTTCTGCGCACTGTCATAATGATTTAGGCTTAGCGGTTGCTAATGCTTTATCAGGTTTATCAGCAGGAGTTAGACAAATTGAATGTACTATAAATGGAATAGGTGAAAGAGCGGGTAATGCAGCTCTTGAAGAAATTGTAATGGCCATAAAAACACGAGATGACTTATTACCTTATGAAACAGGAATAAAAACTGAACTTATTAGCAAAGCATCTAAAATTGTATCTAATGCTACAGGTTTTCCTGTTCAATTTAATAAAGCGATTGTTGGAAAGAATGCTTTTGCTCATGAATCAGGCATTCATCAAGATGGAATGTTAAAAAATAGAGAGACCTACGAAATAATGACACCAGAAAGTGTTGGTGTTAAAAAAACATCTTTAGTGATGGGAAAACACTCTGGACGTCATGCATTTAAGGATAAATTAAGTGATTTAGGTTATGCAGATGTCACAGATGATGTTGTTCAAGCAGCTTTTGGAAAATTTAAAATTTTAGCAGATAAGAAAAAACATATTTACGATGAGGATATTGTTGCATTAGTGGATGATAGTTTAATTATTGATAATAAGATTAATGCAATAAACTTAAAATCACTGAAAGTATTTGCTGGAACTGGTGAGCCCCAAAGGGCCGACATGACTTTAGATGTGTTTGGAGAAGTTAAAAAGACTTCTCAAACTGGTGATGGTCCAGTTGATGCTATATTTAAATGTATTAAAGAACTTTATCCTCATGATGTAAAATTATCTCTATATCAAGTTCATGCAGTTACAGAAGGAACTGATGCACAGGCTACAGTAAGTGTAAAGATAGAAGAAAATGATAGAACTACAGTGGGTCAGTCAGCTGACACAGATACTTTAGTAGCATCGGCAAATGCTTATTTAAATGCTTTAAACAAAATGCTTATTAAGAGAGAGAAAAAATCTCTATATAAAAACATCGAACCAAAAAAATTGAAGGAGAGTATATAATGGGAATATTTGATAGTGTTAAAAAAATATGGAGCCAAGACATGGCTATCGATCTTGGAACTGCAAACACGTTAGTTGTAGTTAAAGGACAAGGTGTAGTTTTAAATGAGCCATCCGTTGTAGCGATTGTAGAGCAAACTGGAAAAAAACAAGTTTTAGCAGTAGGAGATGAGGCAAAAACAATGCTAGGGAGAACACCTGGAAATATTAGTGCAATTAGACCTTTAAGAGACGGTGTAATTGCTGATTTTATAGTCACGGAGGAAATGATTAAACATTTCATTAAAAAAGTTCATAAAGGCAGAACATTTGCAAATCCAAGAATATTAATTTGTGTACCCACTGGCTCTACTCCAGTTGAGAGAAAAGCAATTCAAGACAGTGCTTTAGCGGCAGGCGCTAGAAGAGTACAATTAATTGAGGAGCCTATAGCTGCAGCAATTGGTGCAGGTTTACCAATATCAGAGGCAACAGGATCAATGGTTGTTGATATTGGTGGTGGAACAAGTGAGATTGCTGTTATGTCATTAGGAGGTTTAGTTTATTCAAAATCTCTAAGAGTTGCAGGTGATGCTATGGACGGAGCTCTAGTTAACTATATGAGAAAAGAATACAACCTTATGATAGGGGATAGCACAGCTGAAAAAATTAAAAAAGAAATTGGAACTGCAATTCCATCAAATAATAATACTTATGCTGTGAAAGGTAGAGATTTAAGATCGGGAACTCCAAAAGAAGTCAATATTACCGAAGAAGATACAGCAGAGGCATTAGACGGTATATTAAGAGAAATGGTCAATGGTATTAAAGATGCTTTAGAGGCCACACCACCAGAATTATCAGCAGACCTTGTTGATATGGGTCTTACTTTGACAGGCGGTGGAGCTTTATTAAAAAATATAGATAGAAGATTTTCTAAAGAAACAGGATTGCCAGTGCACATTGCTGAAGACCCATTGTCATGTGTTGCTATTGGAACTGGTAAGGCTCTGGATCAAGAACAAACATTCTCTACGATGCTGACTGAATATTAAGAAAAATGGCCGAAAGCAGAGATGATTTTATAATAGCAATTAGATCTGCTTTTTTAAAAAAAAGCACTAAACAAAAATTTTCTCTATTAACATTAGTTTTTTTTTCAATTGTTATAATTGTTTTATCTAGTTTTAATTTTAAAGCGATAACAATAACAAAGTCAGTAATAAAAGAAATTGTTTATCGATCTTCATTTATAGTTTCGATCCCAGAAAATTTAATCAAATCCTCTTATCTTAATTTAAATGAGTACACTAATTTTTATAAAGAATACAAACAAAACAAAGAGGAATTAGATCAGTTAAAATCTGAAAATATTTCAACAAAAATTATTAAAAGTGAAAATGAAGAGCTCAAAAGCCTTATTGATGGTTATACAATTACTTCAAATAAGATTTTAGCAAAAGTAATCGTTGATCATGAAAGCCCTTTCTTAAGATCAATAATAATTAATAAAGGAAGTAAGGAAAAAATAAAGATAGGAACAAATATTTATGATCGAAGCTACCTTGTGGGACGGGTCATTGAAGTAAATTACACTAATTCAAGAGTATTATTATTAACTGATTTAAATTCAAATATACCAGTTTCTATAACACCTGGAAATGTTCAAGCAATTGTTGTTGGTAATGGAGATAAAAAAGGAGAAATTAAATATATTAAAAATGATTTAATAAACAAAATCGATGATAAAGGAATCGCATATACATCAGGGACTGGCTCAATATTCAAAAGCGGAATTCCTGTAGGAACAATTGATTTGAGAAATGAAAACGAAAAAATTTTGATTAATTTTTACAGTGATTTCACCCAATTAAAATATGTTTTTGCAGAGATTGATGAGTTAATACCAACAACTGTTGAGACTGAGGATAACAATCAAAAGAAAGTATCTTCTAATACAGAGCAAATAAAATTAAATTTGATAAGTGACGAATTGCAAATTTTAGAAGATAGTAACACTAAATTTTTAGAGGAAAATAAAAAATTAAATAATTTAACCAACGAATTAAATAAACAAATTGAGATATTAAAAGTAGAAAATAATTTTCAAAAAAACGTTATAAAACAACATGATTTAGATCAAGAAGAGCTGGAATTTTTAAGATTAAATTTGATCTATAGCTCAAAGTGCCAATCAAAAAAACTTTTTAGTACTGGTTTTAAAGTAGGCACTCCAGAATACAAAGAATGCATAATGCGAAAAGGAAAGATAAGTGATTAGATTTCAAAAGAAAAATTTACTTTACAAGATATATACTTGGTTACCAATACTGGCTTTGTTCATATCTGTGTTTAATGAATTCGATTTTAATTATTTAAACATTGATTATTTTTCATTTAATTTTCCATTTATATTAATTTTTTATTTTGCTTTAAAAGCATATCAGAGATTTGATTATTTTTTAGTTTTTTTAGCAGGGTTATTTAATGATACTGTTGTGGGTTTACCTTTAGGTATAAGTTCTATGTCATATATCTTAATTTGTATATTTGCCACTTACCTAAGAAATATAACAATTAGTCCAAATTTAATAAAAGATTGGTTCTATTTTTTGTTTATCATTAGTTTGATAAATTCAATAAATTTTTCAGTTTTATTTTTGTTTTTTTCTTATGAATTGGATATTACACTTTTTATTGTGAACAATTTTTTTACTTTTTTATTTTACATAATATTTTCAATATTTTTTAAGAGGTATTTAAAAAGTTTAGATGATTAATACTAATATAAGTGACAGTGCAACTAAGTTAAATTCATTAAACCGAAGAATGTTTATTCTTGCGACAGCTAAAATTATCATTCTAGGTGGAATAGTTAGTAGATTATTTTTTTTACAAGTTAAAGAGAATAAAAAATACTTAACACTATCTGATAAAAATAGAATTCGAGAATGGAAATTACCCCCTATTAGAGGAGAATTTCAAGATTATTTTGGAAACACGATTGCTGGAAACTTTGAGGCTTACCAACTCCATATTATACCAGAGGAGGTGGAGGATTTTAGATATGTAATTTATCGTGTGAAAGAATTATTGGAATTAAGTGATAAACAATTTAAAAAAATTTTAAAAAAAAAGAATGAAATAAAACCTTGGGAAACATTAATTGTAGCAGATAATTTAAGTTGGGAAAAATTTTCTAAGATTAATAATCATCTTTATGATCTTAATGGTGTTAAACCAGTCATTTCAATATCAAGAGATTACCCGTATAAAGAAAATTTTACTCATGTTTTGGGTTATGTTAGCCAGGCTAATGAAAATGACCTTTTAACAAATGAAAATATAAAAGAAAAATTTGTACCTGGATTAAAAGTTGGAAAAACAGGTTTAGAAAAATCATTTGAACAGAAATTAATTGGATCAAATTCTGTGGAGCGATATGAGGTTAATGCTTATGGTAGAAGGATTAGTCAATTAGCATTTCAAAAAGGGGATAAGGGAGAAACAATCAAACTTACAATAGATACAAAAATTCAAGAATTAAGTAATGATTTACTTAAAGAAAAAGCTGGATCGATATGCGTAATGGATATTTATACAGGTGCAATTATTGCAATGCATTCTTCCCCGTCCTTTGATCCCAACTCTTTTGTCTTTGGAATAAGTCAAGATGAGTGGCAACTGATAAGAAACAATCCAATGAAACCTTTAGTAAATAAATCACTATCAGGAAATTACTCACCAGGATCAACTATAAAACCTATAGTTGCATTATCTGCTTTAGAAAATGAAATTATCAAACCAGATTTTACTGTTCAATGTAGAGGACACAAAAATCCATTAGAATTGTACGGACAAACTTATCATTGTTGGAAAAAAGAAGGACATGGATTTGTAAACTTAAGAGAAGCGATGAAGCAATCTTGTGATACATATTTTTATGAAGTCGCAAGGCGATTAGGTGTAGATCGATTGAGTGTTACTGCAAAAAAATTTGGATTGGGGCAGAAAGTTTTTAAAGATGTATTCGATAATGAAAAGAAGGGTTTAGTTCCTAATACAGAATGGAAAAAAAATGCATTAGGAAGAAATTGGGTGCTTGGTGAAACAATAATTACTGGTATTGGTCAAGGATTTATTCAAACAACTCCAATACAATTATGTTTGATGACTGCTCAAATAGCTAATGGTGGATACAAAATTTATCCTAAAATAGTGGCAAATGATGACAATCAATATGCAGATAAGTTTACGCCATTATATAAAAAGTCTCGAAATATTAAGATTGTTCAAGATGCCATGTTTAGTTCTACAAATGAAGTGAGAGGAACTTCATACAGATCTCGTTTGGATGATCCTAAATATCGATTTGCTGGAAAAACCGGAACTTCACAGGTCAAGAAAATAACTGAACAAGATCGTGAGTTAGATCTTAAAACATTTCAAATTCCTTATGAAGAGAGAGATCATGCTTTATATGTAGCATTTGGGCCTTATAAAAGCCCAAGGTATGCGCTTAGCATAATTATAGAACATGGTGGTTCAGGGGGAACTGTTGCAGCTCCATTAGCAAAAGAATTATTTAAATTAATTGTTGATAGACATGAAATAAGAAAAAATTACGACAACAAAAAATATTTGGATATTTAATGTACCAATACAGAAGATTTAATAACAAAAATGGTTTTTTCCAAAAATTTGGAAATCTAGATTATGTACTTTTGACTTGTTTGCTAATTTTAGGATTTATTAGTCTTGCAACAATGTACTCAACTGATGGGGGAGAAATCTTATTTCACACAAGAAGTCACTTTATTAAATTTATAGTTTTCTTTTCAATGATGATTGTGATTTCATTTATAAACATAAAATTTTGGTTTTCTCTTGGTTATTTTTCATATGCAATCATTCTAGGGATGTTAGTTTGGACTGTAAATTTTGGTATTACAGCATCGGGATCAAAAAGGTGGATTGATTTATATTTTTTAAATCTCCAGCCATCTGAGTTGATGAAAATTTTTATCATTTTATTTTTAGCAAAATATTTTCATAGAATGAAGACACAACATGTAAATTCATTTTATGCAATTTGTTTTTCATTAATAGTTATTTTCGTTCCAATGAGTTTAGTAATGATACAACCAGATTTGGGTACCTCATTATTGATTGCAATCAGCGGAATCGTTGTTTTGTGGTTTGCTGGATTAAACCATAAATATTTTTTTTATTCTTGTTTATTATCAATAATATCATTGCCGATTATCATTTCATTTTTAAAACCTTATCAAAAGCTAAGAGTACTAACTTTTCTTAATCCAGATAGAGATCCCTTAGGTGCTGGTTATCAGATTATTCAATCTAAAATAGCTGTAGGATCAGGCGGTATTACTGGCAAAGGTTTTCTAAAAGGAACACAAAGTTATCTAGAATTTCTACCAGAAAAACACACAGATTTTATATTTACACTTTATTCTGAAGAATTTGGTTTTATTGGATCAGTTTTATTACTTTTAATTTATGCGATTATAATTTACCGAGTTATAAGAATAGGCGCACTTTCAAGAAGCTATTTTGCAAAATTATTTTGTTATAGCTTTGGAACCTCAATTTTTATATACGTTGTAATTAATATGAGCATGGTTCTTGGTTTGCTTCCTATTGTAGGTTCACCATTACCAATAATGTCATATGGTGGTTCATCAATGTTAGCCACGATGATAGGATTTGGAATTGTGATGAGCGCTAAAACTCATAGTCAACAATCCATTGCATAAGTATAATTTGTCGCTTAATCTTAATTAATATTTCATTATATAGTCTTCTGATGAATAAACTTAAGATAGGTATAGTAGGAGCTGGTATTCAAGGTATTTCTAATGCTTTATTTTTGCAGAAAAAAGGTTTTGATGTAACGATATTTGATAGAGAAAATCCAGGAAGCCCTGTAGCATCCTATGGAAACGCTGGTCATTTTTCTCCCTATGCTTCATTATCTTTAAATAGAACTGACGTTTTACTGGATGTTCCTGCAATGTTAATGAGCTCAACAGGACCTCTAGCTCTTAAATGGAATTATGTTCCAAAAATGATCCCATGGTTTATGAAATTTATATTGAACACCACAAAAAATAAAATGATGCACACTGCAAAAAATATGCATCAAATTTTAGATTTAGCTTTACCAGCATATGACGAATTATTTGATGAAGTCGATATTGAGGGCTTGGTTGAAAATAAAGGAATTTTATATATTTGGAATGATCAAGATTTAAAGAGCAGGGAATTGGAGATTAATGTTAGGAAGGAACTAGGAGTTCAGCAACAACTTGTGAATAAAAAAGAAATTCATGATCTTGAACCTAATATAAAACCTTTTTATCATGCTGGTGTTTATTATCCTTATGCAAGACATGCAAGGAACCCAAAAAAAATTCTGCTTAAATTTTTTGATTTGTTTCTTAAAAAAGGTGGGCAATTTAAAAAAACGGATATTAAAAATATTGACTTTCAAGGTGAACAACCGATATTAAAAACTGAGTCTGAAAAATTTTTATTTGATAAAGTGGTAGTAGCCTGTGGAGCCTTTTCAAAAAAATTAACTGATAATTTAAATGAAAAAATACCCTTAGATACCGAGCGTGGATATCATGTTCACTTTAAAGATTGTGAGCATCTTTTACAAAGACCAGTTATTTTTTCAAATCGAGGATTTGGAATTACTCCAATGGAACAAGGATTAAGAGTTGTAGGCACTGTCGAGTTTGGCGGATTAAAAAATCCTTTATCAAAATCTCGTATTAAAAATTTGATTAATAACGCTAAGTACATGTTAGGAGATTTACCCGATCATGAAGATGAATGGTTAGGATTTAGACCAACATTACCCGACTTTTTACCTGTTATGGGTCCGTCAAAAAATCATAAAAATGTATTCTATTGTTTTGGTCACCATCATTTAGGATGGACATTAGGCCCAATATCTGGAAAGATTGTCTCCGGAATGATAGCTAAAGAAAACACCAATTTAAATTTAGCCCCTTATAGCTCAACAAGATTCAATTAGTAAAATGCAAAATACCAAAGCATATATCATGCTGGTATGCGCAACTTTATTCTGGGCTGGTAATTTTATGATTGGCAAGTATGCTTTCTTGGTTGAGATACCTCCTCTAACTTTAGTATTTTATCGTTGGTTACTTGTTTGGATTATATTGTTACCTTTTACTTTTAAAGAAATAATTAAATATAAAGATACAATTTTAAATAATTTACCTTTGTTATTTTTTTTAGGTTTTACAAGTGTTGGTTTGTTTAATTCTTTTACTTACTTATCTTTAATTCATACCCAAGTCATTAACGCATCTCTTTTTAATACGGCTATTCCAGCTATAATAATTTTACTTTGTTTTTTATTTAAAGTTGAACAAACTAATAAATATCAAATTTTAGGGCTTATCATTTCAGTGTGTGGTATTCTGGCGATTATCACCAGACTTAAGTTAGACATTTTGTTTTCCCTAAATTTCAATAAAGGCGATTTGATAATGATAGGAGGTGTTATCACGTGGGGAGTTTATTCAACTCTCTTAAAGAAAAAAAAATTTACTCTTCCTTTATTAACTTTGGT
Organism: uncultured Pelagibacteraceae bacterium; assembly: GCA_902597725.1. Classification (GTDB taxonomy): domain Bacteria; phylum Pseudomonadota; class Alphaproteobacteria; order Pelagibacterales; family Pelagibacteraceae; genus Pelagibacter. The sequence continues at coordinate 9,439 of CACJYQ010000002.1, read as the reverse complement.
TCATATTATTTGTACATTTGGTTTGATAACTGTTTTGCCTCAATTTTTATATGAATACTCTAATGGAGAATTAATTAAGTTCGATATAAATATAGTCTACACTTTGATATTTTTAGCTCTTTTTCCAAGTATAGGATCTTACTATTGTTGGGCAGGTGCTGTTTCTATTATTGGAGCAAATAGAGCAGGCATCTTTTTATCTTTAATTCCGTTGTTTAGCACCATAATGGCAATACTTTTTTATAATGAACAATTTAAATTTTTTCACTTGATTGGAGCAATATTAATTATATTAGGTTTATTCTTATCAAATAAGGAAATTAAAAATGCTTAAAGTTGCTATTTTAGACGATTACCAAAATGTATCTCAACAATTTGTTGATCTAGAAAAATTAGCAGGAAAGTACGAAATTAAAATTTTTAGTGAGCCTTTTGAAGATGAGGCAGATGCTCTAGATAAACTAGCAGATTTTGAGGCATTATTAATAATGAGAGAAAGAACTCCCATTACAAAAAATTTAATTGAAAATTTAACTAAATTAAAATTTATAATTACCAGCGGATTAACAAATAAGTCCATTGATCTAGAGGCTGCAAAAAAAAGAAATATAATTGTTAGTGGTACGGATAGTAATCAAAACTCTGTTCCTGAGCTTACTTGGGCATTAATCCTAGGATTAGCAAGAAACTTGAAAGAAGAAATTGATAATATGTACCAAGGGTATTGGCAGACTACTATTGGAGTAGAATTAAAGGGAAAAATTCTTGGTTTGATTGGTTTAGGAAAGATTGGGTCGCAAGTTGCTAAAATTGGAAAAGCATTTGGTATGCAAGTGATGGCATGGAGCGAAAATCTCAATTTAGATACCTGTAAAGAATTAGATGTTTTACCCTGTAGCAAAGAAGATTTGATTAAGAACTCAGATTTTTTATCTATACATGTTCAAGGTGGCGATAGATACAAAGACTGTATTACAATTAAAGAGATGGATAAAATGAAAAAAACTGCTTTTTTAATTAATACCTCAAGGGGACCAATCATAAGCGAGGACGATTTAATAATTGCGTTGTCAACAAATGAAATAGCTGGAGCTGGACTAGACGTTTATGAAAAAGAACCTTTATCTGAAAATAATAAACTCAGATTTTTACCAAATGTATTATTAACTCCTCATATTGGATATGTAACTGCCGAAAATTATCAAATTTTTTACAGCCAAATGATCGAGTCACTTGAAGCTTGTGTAAATGGAAAACCAATACGTGTTATTGAATAATGGAATTGCCAGTCGTTAATCATAAAGATTATTTCGCAAAAATTGGTGATGATCACAAATTTCCAATAAATAAATTTGGTGACCTTGCAGATTATTTAATCAAAAAAAAAATAGTAAAAAATTTTCACAAACCATATCCCTGTTCAATAGAAACCTTAAATAGAGCTCACTCAGAGGAATATATAAATCATATTAAAAATAAAACTTTGGATGAAATTGGTGTAAAAAAAATAGGATTTCCATTAGTTGATAGTGTAGTTCAAAGATCTTTTATAGCGACTGGTGGCACAGTATTAGCTTCTAAGTTAGCAATAAATTATGGTGTAGCTTGTAACACTGCAGGTGGCAGTCATCACGCAAATTATCAAGGTGGAGCTGGATACTGTGTTTTTAACGATGTAGCAGTGGCATCACAATATTTACTAGATAGAGGGTTAGCTGGAAAAATCTTAATTGTAGATTTAGATGTTCATCAAGGAAATGGTAATTCTGATATATTTAAAGATAATAGAAATGTTTTTACTTTTAGTATGCATTCCAAATCTAATTACCCCGCAAAAAAATCTATTAGTGACTGTGACGTGGAGCTTGAAAACGACTTAGAGGATAAAGAATATTTAAAGATACTTAAATTTTATTTAAATCAATTAAATCAAGAAAATTTTGACTTTGTTTTTTATATAGCAGGTGTTGATATCCATTTTAACGATAGACTTGGAAAATTAAAAATTTCTGATGAAGGAGTAAAAAAAAGAGATGAAATTGTAACAGAAAATTTTTTTTCTAAAGGAATACCTCTTTGTGGTGTTTTAGGTGGTGGTTACAATAAAGACGCTGAAAAACTTGTTGAATTACATTCTTATTTACATCAATCATGTGCTAAATTAATTTGATAGTATGAAGAAAAAAAATCCAAATTTAACTGCTGAACAAAAATTAGTTATGTTTGAAGATGGTACTGAACCACCGGGCTCAAGTGAATTAAATAATGAAAAACGAGACGGAAGTTATCATTGTGCCAATTGTGGTGTAAGGTTATTTTCTTCTGATTCCAAATATGAAAGTGGATCTGGCTGGCCATCATTTTTTCAATCACTACCCGATGTTTTTGAAACTAAAACTGATTATTTGCTAGGTTATGCCCGCACAGAGTATCATTGTAAAAATTGTGACGCGCATCATGGTCATGTTTTTGAGGATGGACCCAAACCAACTGGTAAAAGGTATTGTAATAATGGTGTTTGTTTAGTTTTTAAGATTAAAAATTAGAGATTCTCTAAAATATATGAAATTTTGTAATTTTTATGAAGATTTAAACATCTTAATAAGCATCTATTCAACCAATGGTACACAATCAATAATATTTTAAAAACCCTCAATTTTTAAGGGTTTTTTAGTGATAATTTTGCAACAAATTTAAAAAAGACAGATTTTACTTAAATTATTTTTTTAAATAATAGCCTAATGTGCTAAATGTTCTGCTTATATATATAAGTTTAATATTAAACAAAGGGACAAGTAATGAAGAAAATTATAGCAACTATAGTAGCTTTAGTATTTTCGACATCAGCATATGCTGTAACAATTTCCGATCTTTCTGTTGGTGCAAGTATCAATCATGGTATTTATGGCGGTAATGGTAAAGAGGAAAACTACACACATACTGGTACATTAGAAACAACTACTAAAAAAGATGGTGCTGCATTTGTAGACACATATGCAACTGTCTTTCTTGAGTTGGCACTTAACGAAAACGTATCATTAGGTGTTAGTTATGCTCCAGACTCAGTTGATACACCACAAAACATAAACAGTGGTGAGGGTGGAGATAATCAAACTGACATTAAAGTAAGTGCTGAATTTGAAGATTTAACTACAGTATATCTTTTAGCAAAATCAGATATCGGTGTATTTGCAAAAGCTGGTTATTCTCAAATGGATATCAACGTAACTTCAGAAAATGCTGGAACTTATAATGACACAGACACAGACGGTCTTGAGTTTGCAATAGGTTATGAGCGTGATTTGGGTGAAATTGGCGTTAGAGCTGAATTAGCTTACCACTCATTTGATGATGTAAAAGCAGACAACGGTCAAACTGACAAAAACGAAATAACTGTTTCGAATATGGAAGGTGCCACTGCAAGAATATCATTAGTTAAATCATTTTAATTAATAATATAAATTTAAAATTTAAAGGCTGGGTTTTACCCAGCCTTTTTTTTTGTTCAAATAAACAGCTCAATAATGTACTTTGAATTATGAATTTAGGATTTATTGGAACAGGAAACATTGTTTCAGATGTAATATTTGGAATAAGTAAATCGAAAATCAAATATAAAAAAATAATTCTTTCACCAAGAAATAAAAAAAAAGCACTTTACTTAAAAAAATATTTTAAAAAAGTTACCATCGCTAAGGATAATCAAGACGTTATCAATAAAGCAGATTGGGTATTTCTAGGAGTATTACCTAAAGTTGGAGAGGCAATATTACCAAAACTTCAGTTTAAGAATAACCAAATTATAGTAAGTTTTTTGTCTACAACAAATTATCAAAAATTAAAAAAATTGATTAAAACAAAATCTATTATTATACGAGCTATTCCAATGCCACCAATTAGATTAGCTAAAGGTCCAGTTGCAATATTTCCACCAAACAAAAAGGTAAAAAAATTTTTTGATAAAATAGGCACAACAATAGAAATTAGAAATGAAAAATTATCTAAGAATTTTTGGGCAATTTCAGGGACTATGGCCTCATTTTATGAATTATTAAATGTTTTATCAAAATGGTTGATTAGAAAAAAAACAAATGAAACAGATGCACAAAAATATGTAACTTTATTGTATTCAGCTTTAGCTGAGCTAGCACTTTTAAAATCGTCAAAACCACTAAAAAATTTAGTTGATGAACAAACACCAGGTGGATTAAATTGGCAAGGTGTTAACGAATTAAGAAAATTAGGCTATTATAGATTACTAGAAAAATCACTTAAGAAAATTTATAAGAGACTATAATCTTACTTAAGAATGCAAGATAATATTTTAGAGATAAAAAACTTATCAAAATATTTTGGTGGATTAGCTGCAGTTTCTAATTGTTCTTTAAAAGTAAAAAAGGGGACTATAACAGGTATAATTGGACCTAATGGTTCTGGAAAAACAACTTTATTTAATCTAATTGCCGGAAATTTAAAATCATCTGGTGGCAGTGTTTTATTTAATAATCAAAATATTACTGATGTTCCATCTTATGAACTATTTTCAAAAGGATTATTAAGAACTTTCCAAATAGCTCATGAATTTACAAATTTATCAGTATTAGAAAATTTGATGATGGTACCAGGCAATCAATCTGGAGAAAAGTTGATGAATGCTTTGCTTAAGCCTGGATTAGTAGCAAAAGAAGAGAGTCAAATAAAAGAAAAAGCAATGGAAGTAGTTGATTTTCTTAACTTAAGTCATCTAAAAAATGAATTAGCTGGAAACTTATCTGGAGGGCAAAAAAAACTATTAGAATTGGGACGAACAATGATGGTTGATGCAAAGTTAGTATTGTTAGATGAGGTTGGTGCAGGAGTTAATCGAACTTTATTAAAGGATTTAGGTACAGCTATAGAGAAATTAAATAAAGAGAAAGGTTATACTTTTTGTATGATTGAGCATGACATGGATTTTATAGGAAGATTATGTGATCCAGTAATTGTTATGGCAGAAGGATCTGTTTTATTTGAAGGTTCAGTGGAAGATGCAAAAAAAGATGAAAGAGTAATTGAAAGCTACTTAGGCAGAGGCTCAAAATTAAAAGACAATTAAGTATGGCATTTTTTGAGGGAAACAACATGACAGGTGGATATGGCAAAGGTCCAGATATAATCAATTCATGCACTGTTAATGTTGAAAGAGGAGAAATAGTTTCCATTCTTGGACCCAATGGTGCTGGAAAATCTACAGCTATGAAAGCCATGTTAGGTTTATTAAATTTAAAATCAGGCTCTGTAATTATTGACGGTAAAGACATCTCAAAACTTTCTCCACAAGATAGAGTGAAAGAGGGAATTTCATTTGTCCCTCAAACAAAAAATGTATTTGCAGGAATGACAGTTGAGGAAAATTTAGAGATGGGAGCTTTCTTAGTTAATGAAGATTACAAAAATGTAATTGATGAAATTTACAATCTTTTTCCGATTTTGACTGAAAAAAGAAAACAATTCGTTGGAGAATTGTCAGGAGGTCAAAGACAACAAGTTGCGTTAGGAAGGGCTCTTATGATCAAGCCGTCTGTACTTATGTTAGATGAACCAACTGCTGGAGTTTCACCAATAGTGATGGATGAACTTTTTGATCATATTATTAAAGTAAAAAAAACAAATGTCGCAATCTTGATGGTTGAGCAGAATGCTAAACAAGCTCTTAATATTTCTGATAGAGGATATGTATTAGTTACTGGTGAAAATCGATATTCTGGGACGGGTAAAGAATTATTAAACGATCCAAGAGTAAGAAGCTCTTTTTTAGGTGGGTAAATGGATTTTCTAAACGCATTAATTCTTTTATTAAATTATATTTTTGTTCCTGCTCTTGCCTATGGATCTCAATTAGCTATTGGCGCTATATTTGTAACTTTAATATACGGAATACTGCGATTTGCAAATTTTGCAACCGGAGACATGATGTCATTTGGCACAATGGTTGCCATACTTTTTACATGGTACTTTCAGTCAATGGGTTTAACACTTGGGTTTTTACCCACTGCACTTTTAGCAATACCTTTTGCAATTCTATTTATGGGTTTATACATGCTAATTATTGATAAGTTTGTGTTTAAATACTACAGACTAAATAAAAGTCCTCCGGTTCAATTAGCAATGGTGAGTATAGGGGTAATGTTTGTTACTCAGGCAGTAGTAAGAATTATAATCGGTCCATCGGACAGAAGATTTTTTGATGGTGAGAAATTTTTGATTAAAGCTAATGAGTTTAAGGAAATGACAGGTTTAAACGAGGGACTTGCTATTAAGTCAACTCAAGTAATTACAATTGTTGTTACAATAATTCTAGTTTCAACTTTATTCTGGTTTTTAAATAAAACTAAAACTGGAAAAAGTATGAGAGCTTACTCTGACAATGAAGATTTAGCATTACTTTCTGGAATAGATCCAAAAAAAATTGTTATGATAACTTGGATGATTGCTGCAATTTTAGCGACAATAGGTGGTGTTTTGTACGGTTTAGATAAAAGTTTTAAACCATTTACTTATTTCAATAATATGCTCCCAATATTTGCTGCTGCTATAGTTGGAGGAATTGGTAACCCTTTCGGAGCTTTCCTTGGAGGTTACGTAATTGCCTTTTCCGAAATACTTCTGACTTACGCGTATAAGAAATTCTTTATGTATGTGTTACCAGAAAGCATGGAACCTGATGGTTTAATTCAGTTACTTTCGACTGATTATAAATTTGCAGTATCTTTTTCAATATTGGTAATTGTATTACTTTATCGTCCATCAGGAATATTTAAGGGAAAGATATTGTGAGAAAAAATTTAAATGTAATTGCAGCCTATAGTATTATGATGGGATTAATTATCCTTGTAGGTATATTTCAATCTTGGAATATTGCTTTATCTATCTTTAATTTATGTTTGATATCAGCTGTCATGACGATGGGTGCAAATATTCAATGGGGTTATGCTGGTTTAATTAACTTTGGAATAATGGGCTTTACCGCATTAGGTGGTCTAGCTGCTGTCTTAATTTCTGTAAATCCAGTTCAAGAGGCCTGGAGTGCAGGGGGTACCAACATTCTATTAAGTCTATTTCTTATTATTGGAATTGTTTTAGCTATTAGATTTGTTCTTAAAAGATATCAAAAATCTAAAATTAGAAATTATATAATCGCTGCAATTATCATTTCAGGAATAATTATTATACGACTTGTTTCTGAACCTGGTATTGAGGCAATTGAGGAGGTAAATCCAGCAAGAACTGGATTTCTAGGTGGGCTAGGGCTTCCAATAATTTTTTCTTGGATTGTAGGTGCTTTCTTTGCAGGGGGATTAGCTTTTATAATTGGAAAAGTAGCCCTAGGATTAAGAGCTGATTATTTAGCGATAGCCACATTATTAATATCTGAAATAGTTATAGCAATTATAAAACATGAAGATTGGCTAACCAGAGGTGTTAAAAATGTAATTGGATTAAAGCGTCCTGCTCCATATGAAGTCAACTTACAAGAAACAGAATGGTTTATAAATCTAGTTGAAAAATTTAACTCAGGAAAATTAGCTTTAATTTCTGATATTACAGAGAGACAAGCGGCACTTAATCAATTTGTAATAGAGGGATCATCAGTATTTGTAAAACTTTGTTATTCAGGTTTATTTTTAGTTGTTGTGATTATTCTTTTAATCTTAACTCAAAAAGCTCTTTACTCTCCTTGGGGAAGAATGATGAGAGCAATTAGAGATAATGAAGAGGCAGCTAATGCTATGGGTAAAAATGTAGTCAAACAGCATTTGTTAATTTTTGTTTTAGGATCTGCAATAGTTGGAATTGCAGGAGCAATGCTTGTAACTCAAGATGGATTATTTACACCAGGAAGTTATAGACCTTTGAGATATACTTTTTTAATTTGGGTAATGGTAATTGTTGGTGGAAGTGGAAATAACTTTGGAGCAATTCTTGGAGGTTTTGTAGTTTGGTTCTTATGGATTGAGGCTGCACCAATAGGGTTATATTTAGTGAATCTTACAACAGCAGGTTTAGATGACACTCATTTTCTAAAAGTTCATTTAATTGAAAGCGTTCCTTATTTCAGATTTTTGATGATGGGAGTAGGATTATTATTAATTATGAGGTATCGACCAAAGGGTATACTTCCTGAAAAAATAGAAATAAAATAAAATTATGAAATATATTATTACAGGTGCTGCTATTGCTTGGGCTTTATATATGGCAGATAAATATTTATTTTTTTAAAAAAAAACCCCCAACATCTAAGATGTCAGGGGTTTAATTTTTTTAAGATAAGAAATTATCTTTGTTTTTTAGTTTTGAATTTTCCGCCTTTAACCTCTTGTTCTAAGAAAGAACCTTCAGCTTCACCGACGCTAGTAAAAGTAACTCCAGTTGCGCCTTCGTAGTCAACTTTTTTACCTTTAGCTAATAAATCTAAACCTTTTTTAAGCTGACCTGGATAGATCTTCGTTCCAGGACCATTAGCAACATCCATTACATTTTTTGCAATTGAAGCTCTGTCAGCTGAGTTACCTGCTTGCATAGCTAAAACTATTAAAGCGGCAGCATCATAAGACTCTCCCGTGTATGGACCAGAACTGTCTATACCAGCAGCACTTGCTACTTTAGCAAATACTCCAGCTCCTTTTCCAGTTGAACCAGGTAATGAACCAAAAGATTTATTCAAATCTTTTCCGAATGCATCGACTAAAGATTGACCGATCATACCATCTGATAAAATAAATCTATCAAATGCACCTGAGTCTAAAGATGCTTGAATGATACCTTTACCACCTTGGTCTAAGTAACCTATTACTGCTACCGCATCTCCACCTGCTGAAGCAAGTGTTGCTACTTCAGATGAATAGTCTGCTTTACCATCCTCGTGCGCTGTTACAGTAGTAACTTTAATACCATGAGCTTCAACAGCTGCTTTATAAACATCTGCTAAACCTTTTCCATAGTCGTTATTAGTGTATGTAATTGCTACACTTTTAATTTTTCTGTCTTTAGTAACATCAGCTAAGATTTGACCACCTCTTGCATCTGAAGGAGCTGTTCTAAAAAAGTATCCTTTATCGTCAAGAGTTGTTAAACCTGGAGAAGTTGCTGAAGGTGAAATCATTACAACGCCGTTTGGCACTGCAACATTAGATGCAATCGCCCCAGTTACACCTGAACAGTCAGCTCCCATTATTGCTGCAACACCTTGTGCAATAACACCTTCGGCTGCTGCAGTAGCTGCCGCTGAGTCAACACAAGTTGAGTCTGCTCTTACAACTGAAATTTTCTCACCACCAAGTAATGACCCAGAATCTGAGGCTTCTTTAAAAGCTAGCTCAGCAGATGCTGCCATTGCTGGTGTAAGGGATTCAATTGGACCAGTAAATCCTAATATAATTCCCATTTTTACTTCTGCAAA
>CACJYQ010000001.1 GCA_902597725.1 uncultured Pelagibacteraceae bacterium | reverse complement strand
CTGAAATAAAGAAAATGTTAGCAACAGCCAATATTTAAACAATAGACTAATAAGAGTTTTTACTCTAAAAGATCCTATTCATGAAATTAATTGAACATTTTGTAGGTGGAAAAATAATTCCCGGAAATTCAGATAAAAAAGGAAAAGTTTTTAATCCCGCAACTGGCGAACAGGAAAAGGAAGTAAGACTTGCCTCCTCAAGTGATTTAGATCAAGCAGTAGAAATTGCAAAAAAAGCTTTTGAGACATGGTCATTAAAACCTTCACTTCAAAGAGCAAGGATAATGTTTAAATTTAAAGAGTTGATTGAAAAAAATTCTGACGAACTTACACAATTAATTGTTTCTGAACACGGAAAAGTTTATGAGGATGCAAAAGGTTCATTAACACGAGGATTAGAAGTTGTCGAATTTGCTTGTGGAATTCCACATTTACTTAAAGGAGAATTTTCAGAAAATGTAGGGACAGATGTTGACAGCTGGTCAATGCGTCAACCGCTAGGTGTTGTTTCCGGAATAACACCATTTAATTTCCCAGCTATGGTTCCGATGTGGATGTTTCCAATTGCTATTGCATGCGGAAATACATTTATATTAAAGCCGTCAGAAAAAGACCCCTCTTGTGCAATAAGATTAGCAGAATTATTGAAAGAGGCTGGTCTTCCAGACGGTGTATTTAATGTGATAAATGGAGACAAAGAAGCAGTAGATGCAATTTTAAATAACAAAGATATTAAAGCAGTTAGTTTTGTTGGTTCAACTCTTATAGCTAAATATATTTATGAAAATTCAGCAAAAAATGAAAAAAGAGTTCAGGCATTAGGAGGAGCTAAAAATCATTTAGTAGTGATGCCAGACTGTGATTTAGATGGTGCTGTGAATGGCTTAATGGGTGCAGCTTATGGCTCCGCTGGAGAAAGATGTATGGCTCAGTCAGTAGCTGTAGCAGTTGGTGATATTGCAGATGAACTAGTTTCTAGATTATCAAAAAAAGCAGAGGCTTTAAAAGTTGGACCAGGAATGGACAAAAACTCAGAAATGGGCCCTTTAGTTACTAAAGAACATTTAGAAAAAGTAAAAAGTTATGTTGATTTAGGCGTAAAAGAGGGTGCGAAATTAGTTGTCGATGGAAGAAATTTAAAATTACAAGGATATGAAAATGGCTTTTACATTGGTGGCTGTTTATTTGATAACGTGACAAAAGATATGAGGATTTATAAAGAGGAAATATTCGGCCCAGTTTTATCTGTTGTAAGGGTTAAAACTTTTGAGGAAGCTTCTAAATTAATAAATGATCATGAATATGGAAATGGTGTAAGTATTTATACAAGAGATGGAGATGCTGGAAGAACTTTTGCAAGCAAAATTCAGGTTGGAATGGTTGGTATAAATGTACCAATACCTGTACCGATGGCTTTTCATAGTTTTGGTGGTTGGAAAAGATCTTTGTTTGGAGATAGTGCAATGCATGGGATGGAAGGAATTAAATTTTATACTAAATTAAAAACGATAACCTCAAGATGGCCCTCAGGAATTAGATCTAATGCTGAATTTGTGATGCCAACAATGAAATAAACAATGAGTAAAATATCTTTAATTGGTGCAGGTCAAATAGGTGGGACTTTAGCTCACTTAATTGGAATAAAAGAATTAGTAAATGAGGTAGTTTTATTTGATGTTGCAAGTGGTATTGCAAAAGGAAAAGCGTTAGATATTGCACAATCATCATCTGTTGATGGTTTTGGTGTTAAATTTTCAGGGACTGATGATTACAAAGACATAAAAGGCTCAGATGTTATTATAATTACGGCTGGAGTACCAAGAAAACCTGGTATGAGTAGAGATGATTTACTTGGCATAAACTTAAAAATTATAAAGCAAGTTGCAGAAGGAATTAAAGAAAATGCACCTAATGCATTTGTAATTTGTATAACAAATCCATTAGATGTAATGGTAATGGCTTTTCAAAAATTCTCAGGACTTTCTCCAAATAAAGTAGTTGGGATGGCAGGTATATTAGATAGCTCTAGATTTAAGTTATTTTTATCTGAAGAATTTGGCGTCCCAGTTAAAGAAATAGAGGCAATGGTGATGGGTGGTCATGGTGATACAATGGTACCTCTTCCAAGATTTACTAAAGTTTCAGGAAAACCTTTATTAGATTTAGTTAAAGAAGGAAAAATTTCTCAAAAAAGATTAGAGGAAATAAATCAGAGAACTAGAGATGGTGGAGCTGAAATTGTGAAGCTTCTTGAAAAGGGTTCGGCTTTCTATGCCCCAGCAGCTTCAGGAGTTGAGATGGCCAAAGCTTATCTTAAAGATGAAAAAAAATTGCTCCCATGTGCTGCATATTTGAAAGGTGAATATGGTATCAATGATATATATGCTGGAGTTCCAATTATTGTTGGAAAGAATGGTGTTGAAAAAATAGAGGAAATAAACCTAGATGAGAAAGAAAAATCTGAGTTTCTTCATTCAATCGATGCGGTAAAAAAACTCTGGGAAGCAGCGGCTAAAATAGATCCAGATTTAAATAAATAATGAATATACACGAGCATCAGGCAAAACAAATTTTAAAAAAATTTGGAGCAATTGTACCAGAAGGTGTATTTGGTTTAACGGTTGAGGAACTTTTAAAGAAATGTAAATTATTAAAAACAGAAAAATATGTTTTAAAAGCTCAAATTCATGCAGGTGGAAGAGGGAAAGCAGGAGGTGTTAAAATTCTGAATAATCTCAAAGAACTTGAGAAATCAGCTAAAGAGCTTTTAGGAAAAAAATTAATAACTCATCAGACAGGACCTGAAGGAAGAGAAGTTAAAAGATTATATGTTGAAGTTTCATCAGATATCGAGAAAGAATTTTATTTATCATGTTTAGTAGATAGAGCTACTTCGAAAATTGCTTTTATCTCTAGTGATCAAGGTGGAATAGACATTGAGGATGTAGCAAGCAAATCACCTGACAGAATTTTGACAACTAAAGTAGAATTAAAAGACGAAATTTCAAATGAGGAGTGTGAAAAGATTATTCAAATATTTAAATTAGATAACAATCCAAAAAACGAAGCAATATCTTTAATTAAATCAATCTATAAGATGTTTGTTGAAACTGATGCAAATATGGTTGAAATAAACCCTTTAATACTCACAAAAGAAAAGAAAATTATTTGTTTAGATGCAAAAGTAAATTTTGATAGCAACGCTTTGTTTAGACATCCTGAAATTTTAGAACTTAGAGATTTGAATGAGGAAGATCCTACTGAAATTGAAGCTAGTAAATATGACTTAGCTTACATTAAATTAAATGGAAGCATTGGATGCATGGTTAACGGAGCTGGTTTAGCAATGGCCACTATGGATATAATAAAATTATATGGAGAAGAGCCAGCAAATTTTTTAGATGTTGGCGGGGGAGCATCAAAAGAAAAGGTCTCAGCGGCTTTCAAAATAATTTTGTCAGACAAAAATGTAAAAGGAATTTTAATCAATATTTTTGGTGGCATAATGCGATGTGATGTTTTAGCTCAAGGCGTTGTAGATGCTGCAAAAGAGATGAAAATCAATGTTCCTTTAGTAGTCAGATTAGCTGGCACAAATTTCAAAGAAGGTAAAGAAATATTAGATAATTCAGGTTTAAAATTAATATCTGCTGAAAATTTAGATGATGCAGCCAAAAAAATTGTTGAGGCAATTAAATAAATGTCAGTTTTAGTCAATAAAAATACTAGATTAATTTGCCAAGGATTTACAGGTTCCCATGGAACATTTCACTCTGAGCAAGCAATCAAATATGGAACAAATTTAGTTGGTGGAGTGACACCAAAAAAAGGTGGCCAGAAACATTTGGGCCTTCCAGTTTTTAATACAGTAAAAGAAGCAAGAGAATCCGAGGGAGCTAATGCAACTATGATATACGTTCCAGCTAAATTTGCAGCCTCAGCAATTATTGAAGCAATAGATGCATCTATAGAACTGATTGTATGTATAACTGAAGGAATTCCTATTCAGGACATGTTAAAAGTTAAACAGAGATTGAATAATTCAAAAAGTAGATTGATTGGCCCCAACTGCCCAGGTGTCATAACTCCTGATGAGTGTAAAATTGGCATTATGCCTGGCAGCATTCATAAAAAAGGGACAGTCGGAATCGTCTCAAGATCAGGAACTTTAACTTATGAAGCAGTAGCTCAGACTACAGAAAATGGATTAGGACAATCAACTTGTATTGGAATTGGAGGTGATCCTATAAATGGTACAAATTTTATAGATTGCCTAGACCTATTTTTAAAAGACAAAGATACTCAATCAATTTTAATGATTGGTGAAATTGGAGGGACAGCTGAGGAAGAGGCTGCAGATTTCATTAAAAATCATAAAATAAAAAAACCAATTGTTGGATTTATAGCAGGTGTTACAGCACCACCAGGACGTAGAATGGGTCATGCAGGAGCTATAATCTCAGGTGGCAAAGGTGGCGCGAAGGAAAAGATTAAAAAAATGGAGGATTGTGGAATAACTATGGCAAACTCTCCATCAGAGATTGGAAAAACATTATTTAATAAATTGTCTAATTGAAAAATTTCTCTCTAGGTCTATATTAACTAACAGCGATGTCATCTTCTAAAAATCTTGAATTCGAAAAGACTGCTTTTTTAAGTAAATCCAATAATGCTTTTATTGAGGAGATGTATCTTAAGTTTGTTAATAATGATCCATCATTGCCTGATAGCTGGAAAATATATTTTAATCAGATCGGTGATGAGGCAGACATAATTGTAAATGAAATTAATGGTCCATCCTGGAGTCCGTCAAAAAAAGTATCAATCAAAAAATTTCAAAATTTAAATGATGCTAACAAAAATCAAGGTGTATCAGTTTCAAAACAATCTAATGCAAATTCTATAAAAGCTGTTGCTATGATTAGATCTTACAGACAGAGAGGTCATTTGATTGCTAAATTAGATCCTCTAGGTCTTTTAAAGGCTGATTATTTAGAAGAGCTCCATCCTGAATCTTATGGATTTAAGAAGGCGGAATATAATGATAAAATTTTTTTAGATGGAGTCATAAATAGACAATATTCTAGCATTTCTGAAATTTTAAAATTTTTAAGAGATAAATATTGTGGATCTCTAGGTTTTGAATATATGCATATCTCAAATCCAACTGAAAGAAAATGGTTTAGGGATAGAGTTGAAAAAGCAGATGATTTTAAATTTACGCAGAATGGAAAAGAGGCTATTCTTAAAAAATTAATTCAGGCTGAAGGTTTTGAAAAATTTTTACACACAAAATACGTTGGCACAAAAAGATTTGGTTTAGATGGGGGCGAAAGTTTAATCCCAGCTCTTGAGCAAATAATTAAAATTGGTGGTCAATCAAAAGTGAAAGAAGTTAAAATAGGAATGTCCCATAGAGGAAGATTGAATGTTTTAGCCAATGTCTTACAAAAATCTTATAAAAGAATTTTCAATGAATTTGCTGGAGAGATTAGTTCAAAATCAGAGGACGATACAGGAGATGTTAAATATCATTTAGGTGCTTCATCAAACAGAGAATTTGATGGAAATCAAGTGCATGTCAGTTTAACAGATAACCCATCTCATCTTGAAGCAGTGAACCCTGTAGTTTTAGGACAAACAAGGGCTAAACAATATTTCCATAAGGATAAAGAGAGAAATAAAGTTATACCAATTTTAATTCATGGAGACGCGGCTTTTGCAGGCCAAGGAGTTGTTGCAGAATGTTTTGCGATGTCTGGTCTTCCAGGACATAATACAGGCGGAACTATCCATATTATAGTGAATAACCAAATAGGGTTTACTACAAGTCCAAGATTTGCAAGATCATCACCTTACCCTTCTGATATTGCCAAAATGGTTGAAGCACCAATCATCCATGTTAACGGCGATGATCCTGAGGCAGTTGTTTATGCCGCAAGAATAGCAACTGACTTTAGATTAAAATTTAATAGAGATGTTGTTATAGACTTAATTTGTTATCGAAGATTTGGTCATAATGAGGGGGATGAACCGTCTTTTACTCAACCATTAATGTATAAAAAAATTCGCTCACACCCTTCACCCATTAAAGTTTATGGTGAAAAATTAATTAATGAGGGATCAATTACAGACGATTATTTTAGAAAATCTATAAAAGAATTTAAGGAATTACTTGATGATCAATATAAAAATGCAAAAAATTATAAGCCAAAAATTGAGTGGTTTGAGGGCACATGGTCAAGATATAAACCAGCGAGAGGAAAAGATAAAAGAGGTGTTACGGGCTATGATGTTACAAAATTAAAAAATATTTCTGAAAAAATAAATACAATTCCCCAAGAAATTAATATTCATAAAACTATTGCTAAAGTCTTAGAAAATAGAAAATTAAACGTCAATAATGAGGAAAAAATTGATTGGTCTACAGCGGAAGCTTTGGCATTTGGATCTTTGTTGGAGGAAGGGTATCCAGTAAGATTGGTTGGTCAGGACTCAGGTAGAGGTACATTTAGTCAAAGACATTCAGTATTAAGAAATCAAATAGACAATTCTCGATATGTTCCATTAAATAGAATATCTAAAGATCAAAAGAATTTTGAAATTGTAGATAGTTTTTTATCTGAATTAGCTGTCCTAGGCTTTGAGTATGGCTATAGTTTAGTTGAACCTAATACACTAACAATTTGGGAAGCTCAGTTTGGTGACTTTGCCAATGGTGCTCAAGTAGTCATAGATCAATTTATTGCTTCAGGAGAAAGAAAATGGTCAAGAGCTTCTGGATTAGTTATGTTATTGCCTCACGGTTATGAAGGTCAAGGTCCTGAGCATTCCTCCGCCAGATTAGAAAGATTTTTACAATTATGTTCAAATGACAATATGCAGGTAATGAATTGCACAACACCTGCAAACTATTTCCATGCACTAAGAAGACAAATGCATAGAGATTTTAGAAAACCTCTAATTATAATGACTCCCAAATCTTTACTTAGACATAAAAATTGTGTTTCAAGCTTAAGTGATTTTAGTAAAAAAAATACATTTCATAGAGTTTTGTGGGATCACGCATTAGATCCAAAAGTAAAAGGTTTCATCAAATTGCAAAAAAAGGAAAAAATTGAAAAAGTAATTTTATGTTCAGGAAAAATTTATTTTGATTTGCTTGAGGCTAGAGAAAAATTTAAAAGAGATGATCTTGTATTTTATAGAATTGAGCAACTTTATCCTTTTCCAGCTAAGGCACTTGCAAAAGAGCTAAAACCTTATGCTAAAAAAGCTAAATTTTATTGGTGTCAAGAGGAGCCAAAAAATATGGGGGCTTGGTTTTCAGCACGAGATTATATCCAATGGACATTAGATAATATTAAGGCTAATAATAAAGAGATTTCTTATATTGGAAGAAGTCCAGATGCATCACCAGCTACTGGTTATGCAAAAAGACATATTTCACAACAACAAGAAATTATTAAGAAAGTTTTTGAATAATTTGGAATGAGTGAAAAAATATTGGTCCCAGTTTTAGGTGAGAGTATTACAGAAGCCACAGTATCTAAATGGTTAAAAAATAAAGGCGAAACAGTTGATGCAGATGAACCAATTGTTGAATTAGAGACTGACAAAGTTAATTTGGAAGTACCGTCTCCTGTTGCAGGAAAATTAATTGAAATTAACACTAAAGATGGGTCGACTGTTAAAGTGGGCGAAATTTTAGGTTTGGTTACCGAAATTGAAGGTGAAATAAAAAAAACAAATAAAATAGAGAAAATCCAACCCACAAATTCACAACAAAATGAAGAAGTTAAAGAAAAAGATAATGTAATTAAGTTAGATCCAATTAAAGAACAAGTCGAATTAAATATATTTGAGGAAGAGAATAACAATAGCGATCTAAAAGAAGTGCCACTTGTACTAACAGAGGAAATAAAAGAAAGTCATATTGAGAAAAATTCTACTGAGGAAAATCAAATATTATCTCCAGCTGTAAGAAAAATGGTAAATGAAAACAATATTGATGTTAAGTCAGTAAAAGGATCTGGTAAAGATGGACGAATACTAAAAGGTGATTTAATAAGCTTGATGGGGGTTAATCCTCCACCTTCAGAGAGAAAAATTAAATATGGTCAAGAAGAGCGTATTAAAATGACTAGGTTAAGGCAAACTATAGCAAAAAGACTGAAACAAGCCCAAGAGAATGCAGCTTTACTTACTACTTTTAATGAAGTGGACATGACAAATATAATTGACATGAGAAAAGAAAACCAGGAGGATTTCCAAAACCGATATGGTATTAAGCTTGGCTTCATGTCATTTTTTGTTAAGGCTAGTATAGTGGCTTTAAAAAATTTTCCAGCTGTTAACGCTGAAATAGATGGGGACACAATTGTTTACAAAAATTATTATAATATAAGTTTTGCAGTTGGAACAGACAAAGGTCTTGTAGTTCCAGTTTTAAAGAATGCAGACGAACTATCTTTTGCAGATATTGAAAAAAATATTAAAGAAATTTCTGAAAAAGCAAAAGATGGAAAACTTGTAATTGAAGATCTCCAAGGAGGCACTTTTACTATTAGTAATGGTGGAGTTTATGGGTCAATGCTTTCAACTCCAATTCTAAACTTACCTCAATCTGGAGTATTAGGGATGCATAATATTGTTGATAGACCTATTGTGGTGGATGGTGAAATCAAGATAAGACCAGTAATGTATTTAGCTTTATCTTATGATCATAGAATTATTGATGGTAAAGAGTCTGTATCATTTCTTAAAATGATCAAAGAAAGTCTTGAGGACCCTAGAAGGTTATTTTTGGATATTTAGGATGTCAGAAAAATTTCAAGCAGTAGTTATAGGTGGTGGCCCAGGAGGTTATGTTTGCGCAATTAGACTCGCCCAACTAGGGTTAAAAACTGCATGCATTGAATCCAGGGGTTCTCTTGGTGGTACATGCCTGAATATTGGTTGTATCCCCTCAAAAAGTTTACTTAATTTGTCTGAGGAATTTCATAAAGTTAAAGGTTTGGCAAATAAAGGTATTGAAATAGGAGAAGTAAAACTTAATCTTGATAAAATGATGAAGAGCAAGGACAAAGCAGTCACTGTTCTTACAAAAGGTGTAGAATTTCTTCTAAAAAAAAACAAAGTTACCTACTTTAAGGGCCATGGAAGTTTTAAATCAAATAATGAAATCTTAATAAAAGATGATCAAAAAAAAGAAACAATAATTCAAACTGAAAAAACAGTTATAGCCACAGGATCTGTACCAGTATCTTTACCAGGTGTTGAAATAGACGAAAAAATAATAGTTTCATCAACTGGAGCTTTAAAATTAGAAACAGTGCCAGATAAAATGGTAATTGTTGGTGGAGGTTATATCGGCTTAGAGATGGGATCAGTGTGGTCAAGACTTGGTGCAAAAGTAGAAGTTATTGAGTTTTTGGATCACATAACACCTGGTATGGATAAAGAAATTTCATCTGAGTTTATGAAAATTCTTAAGAAACAAGGGATGAAGTTTAATATGCAAAATAAAGTTGAAACAATTAAAAAAAATAATTCAGGCGCAGTGGTCTCAACAACTGATAAAGATGGCAGTAAAAATAATTTTGAATGTGATGTAGTTTTAATTTCAGTTGGTAGAAAGCCAAATACAGAAGGTTTAAATTTAAAAAATGCAGGTGTGAGTTTAGATGAAAAAAATAGAATAAAAACTGATAAGAAATTTAAAACAAATGTTGAAAATATTTATGCAATAGGTGATGTGATTGTTGGACCCATGTTAGCACATAAGGCTGAAGATGAAGGTATAGCAGTTGCAGAAAATATTGTAGGCCAATCAGGTCATGTAAACTATGATACGATACCAGGTGTGGTGTATACCTCACCAGAGGTTGCCTCAATTGGGAAAACAGAGGAGCAATTAAAAGAGTCAAACAAAAGTTATAAAGTTGGTAAATTTTCGTTCATGGCTAACTCCAGAGCTAAAGCTATAGATGATGCAGAAGGTTTTGTGAAAATTCTTGCAGATGCGCAGACAGATAAGGTTTTAGGCGCACATATAATTGGCCCTCATGCTGGAGAATTAATTGCTGAAATCGGCGTTGCTATGGAATTTGGTGCAAGTGCTGAGGATATTGCAAGGACCTGTCATGCTCACCCAACTTTTTCTGAAGCTGTAAAAGAAGCTGCGTTATCAGTAGATAAAAGAGCAATACACTCTTAATTTTTTTTCATATTATAAAAATATGAGATACCCGATTCTACTACCTAATATTTTTAATTACCCTTTTACCTATGAAAGTGAAATTAATCTTAAACTTGGAGAATTTGTTCTAGTCCCTTTTGGAAAATCTAAAATAACAGGTGTGGTGTGGGATGAATTTGAAAAAAATGATAATAAAAAATTTAAAATAAAAAGTATTCTTAAAAAATTAAACGTAACTCCCCTAAAGAAAGACACAATAAATTTTTTGAATTGGTTTGCTGAGTATAATTTAATACCAAAAGGAATGGCATTAAAGCTTATTTTATTAAGCAGTAATGCAATAGAAAAAATGGAAAAAAAAATTTATAAACCTTATAATGACAAAGTAAAAAAAAATTACTTTAAACTATCTTTCAATCAAATTAAATCTCTAGAAAAAATGACTTATTCAAATCAAAAATTTAGAGTTCATGTTTTACAAGGAACAACAGGATCGGGTAAGACCTTAGTTTATTTTGAAGCACTAAAATCATTAATAGAGAAGGGTTTTCAATCATTAATTCTTTTACCAGAAATAGGTTTGACCAGTCAGTTTGAGCAAAAATTTTCAGAATATTTCGGATTTAATCCAGCAATTTGGCACTCTGGTATCTCAAAAAAGAAAAAAGAAATAATTTGGAGTGGCATTTCCTGTGGTGAAATTAAAGTTATAATCGGTGCAAGATCTTCTTTATTTTTACCGTTTAAAAAATTGGGAATAATAATTGTTGATGAAGAGCATGATCAATCTTTCAAACAAGATGAAGGTGTTACATATAATGCACGGGACATGGCAATTTCAAGAGCGTCATTTGAAAACATTCCTGTTAACTTGATTACGGCAGTTCCTTCCATAGAAACTTTTGAAAATATCAAAAAGGGAAAATATGAAGTCTCTAGACTAAGTGAAAGATATAGAAATGCAGCATTACCTAATTATGAAATTATTAATCTAAATAATACAAAACTTGAGAAGCAATCATGGTTATCAGCGAAGATAATTGAAAAAGTTAATCTACATCTTGAAAAAAAAGATCAAGTTTTGTTTTTTTTGAATAGAAGAGGTTTTTCACCTAACGCATTATGTAACAAATGTTTTTCAAGCTTCACATGTCCAAATTGTACAATAAATTTAGTTTATCATAAGAATAAAAATAATTTGATGTGTCATTATTGTGGTTTTAAATCAGAGTTAAAAAGAAATTGTAAGAAAGGCGATAATTGTGAATTTGTTTTTAGCGGACCAGGTGTTGAAAGAATTTCTGAGGAAGTTAAAAGAAAGTTTCCTGGTAAAAAAATTGAAATTTTCTCAAGCGATACGATGAATAAAAAGGATTCAAAAGAAAAAATTAGAAAAATAATTAATAATGAAATCCAAATTTTAGTAGGAACTCAATTAATATCAAAAGGTTTTCATTTTCCTCACTTGAATTGTATTGTTGTTGTAGACATTGATCTTTCATCTTATGGTCATGATCTAAGAGGGGCTGAAAAGAATTTACAACTTTATCATCAGCTTTCAGGAAGAGCTGGAAGAACTGGAAAACCAGCGACAGTTTATTTTCAAACCTATGAAAATAATTCAAAAATGATCTCTGAAATTACAAATGAAAATCCAGATATCTTTTTAGAAAGAGAGTTAGAAATAAGAAAAAAAAATAAACTTCCTCCTTATCAAAGATTTATTTCCTTAATTCTTACTGGAGAAAATGAAAAAAAATTAGAGAAAGAAGCTTTTAACTTTAAGAATTTTATTGAAAACAAAATTAACGGAAAAATTTTAGGACCTGTGAATGCACCAATATTTAGAATAAAAAAAAAATTTAGAATAAGACTTTTGATAAGAGGATCAAAATCTATGAAAATGCAGAATTCTTTAGCTAAAATTATTCCAAAATATAAATTTTTTAAGGGAATAAAACTTTCAGTTGATGTTGATCCAATAAACTTCAATTAATCAATAAAAAGAGGCATTTTTGACATATCAGTCACTTGAAGACACAAGGGTCATATGTTAATTAAAGCCTGAATTTTTAATAATCTTCAACATTATATAGGAAACAAGTTGAGCAAAGATACAGGATTTTCAATTTCATCTGCTGAAAGGTATTCTCTTGCACTTTTTGAGCTTTCAGAAGAAAATAATTTATTAAGCCAGATTGAAGAACAATCTTTATCTGTATTAAATCTGATTAGTCAAAGTAAAGATTTTTTTAATTTAATTAAAGATCCCACTACTAGCCAAGAGGATCTCTCAAAAGTGATAAATAAAATAGCTGCTATTAATAAATTTGATGATTTATTTAAAAATTTTTTGAATTTCTTAATTAAAAAAAGACGTTTCTTTTTCATAGAGCGAATTCTTAAAAGTTTTATTGAAATTTGTTCAAAAAAAAGGGGTGAGCTTATAGCTGAATTGAAATCAGCAAAAAAATTATCAAGTGATGAAATTAAAAAAATTACAGATGAGTTATCAACAAATTTTAGCTCTAAAATAAAATTAAACTATAAATACGATGAAAGTTTAATAGGAGGCCTGGTAGTCCAAGTTGGAAGTACTATGGTTGATTCCTCAATTAAAAATAAATTACAGCAAATCGAAAATAGAATGATAGAGGCATAGATGGAAATAAATCCTTCAGAAGTTACAAAAATATTAAAAGAACAAATCAAAAATTTTGGTGAAAAAGCTGAAGTTGCAGAAGTAGGGCAGGTATTATCAGTTGGAGATGGTATCGCAAGAATTTATGGTTTGGACAATGTACAAGCAGGTGAAATGGTGGAATTTGCAGATGGATCAAAAGGGATGGCTCTTAACTTAGAAAGTGAAAATGTTGGTGTTGTAATTTTTGGTGATGATAGAAATGTAAAAGAGGGTGATGTAGTAAAACGTACGGGTAACATTGTTGATACTCCTGTTGGAAAGGAGTTGTTAGGAAGAGTTGTAGACGGTTTAGGCAATCCTATTGATGGTAAAGGTCCATTCGATAAAAGTATTAAAAAAACTAGAGTAGAAGTGAAAGCGCCAGGAATTATTCCTCGTCAATCAGTCAATGAACCAATGCAAACCGGATTAAAATCAATAGATAGCTTGGTTCCAATTGGAAGAGGTCAAAGGGAATTAATTATTGGTGATAGACAAACAGGTAAAACCGCAGTTGCTGTTGATGCAATTATTAATCAAAAAAAAATAAATGAATCTGGCGATGAAAAGCAAAAATTATATTGTATTTATGTTGCAATTGGACAGAAAAGATCAACAGTAAGACAAATTCAAAAAACTTTAGAAGAAGCAGGTGCAATGGAGTATACAACTATTGTTGCAGCTACAGCATCAGATTCTGCCCCATTACAATTTTTAGCCCCATATACAGGATGTGCTATGGGTGAGTATTTTAGAGATAATGGAATGCATGCACTAATTATTTATGATGATTTATCTAAACAAGCTGTTGCGTACAGACAAATGTCTCTATTATTGAGAAGACCTCCAGGCCGTGAAGCTTATCCGGGAGATGTATTTTATCTACATAGTAGATTACTTGAAAGAGCCGCAAAGTTAAGCGACGAGCACGGCGGCGGTTCATTGACGGCACTTCCAATTATTGAAACGCAAGGAGGAGATGTTTCTGCATTTATTCCTACCAATGTAATTTCAATTACTGATGGTCAAATATTCCTAGAAACAGAATTATTTAATCAAGGTATAAGACCAGCAATTAACGTTGGATTATCAGTATCTAGAGTTGGATCATCAGCTCAAACAAAAGCTATGAAAAAAGTTTCGGGATCGATGAAACTAGAATTAGCACAATATAGAGAAATGGCAGCATTTGCCCAATTTGGATCTGATTTGGATGCATCTACACAACAACTTTTAAATAGGGGCTCAAAACTAACTGAACTTCTAAAACAAAAACAATACTCACCATTGACTGTTGCTGAGCAAGTAATATCAGTTTTCTGCGGCGTTAAAGGATACCTCGATGATATTGATTTAAAAGATGTATCGGAGTTTGAAAGTAAAATTATTAATAAATGTAAATCAGATAAACCTGAAATAATTGAAGCAATTCAAAGCACTGGAAAACTTGATGAAGACAAAGAAAAGCTTTTGGTAGAAGTAATTACACAGCTGAAAGGAACCTTTAAATCTTAACATAATATGGCAAGTCTAGATGATCTCAAAAAAAGGATAGCTAGTGTAAAGTCTACACAAAAAATCACGAAAGCTATGAAAATGGTTGCAGCAGCAAAATTAAGAAGAGCTCAAGAAAGTGCTGAGAGAGGAAGACCTTATTCAGAAAAAATGAATAATATTATTTTAAACTTATCTAATGGCATATCTAGTAAGGAAAATGCTCCAAAATTATTGTCTGGGACAGGCGAAAATAAAGTTCACTTATGTGTAGTTATGACATCAGACAGAGGCCTTTGCGGTGGTTTTAATTCTAATATCATTAAAAAAGCAAAAAGTTATTTTTCAAAAATTTTAAATGAGGGTAAACAATTAAAGATTATTACTGTAGGGTCGAAGGGAAATGACCAATTAAAAAGAGTTTATGGGGATAAAATTATTGAAAATATATCTTTTAAAGAATCTAAAAATGCAAATTATTTCGATGCCGATAAAGTTGGAAGGATTATAATTGAAAAATTTGAGGCTGGTGAGTTTGATATATGTACAATTTTTTATAATCAATTTAAAAATGTAATCACTCAATTACCTCAAGCTCAACAGATTATACCCTTAAACAACAAAGAGGATCATAATAATTCTGACGAAAGTTATGAATTTGAGCCAGATGAAGATGAAATTTTAAGTAATTTACTACCAAAAAATATTTCAACACAAATATTTAAGGCAATGTTGGAGAATTCAGCTAGCGAACAAGGGTCCAGAATGAGTGCAATGGATAATGCGACTCGTAACGCAGGTGAAATGGTTGACAAACTTACTATCGAATATAATAGAAGTCGTCAGGCAGCAATTACAAAAGAACTAATAGAAATCATATCAGGAGCAGAAAGTTTATAATTATGAGCAAAGGAATAATTACACAGGTTATTGGAGCAGTAGTAGATGTTAAATTTGATGGAGAACTTCCAGAAATTTTAACAGCACTGGAATGTAAAAATGGAAACAACAGATTAGTTTTAGAAGTAGCGCAACACTTAGGTGAAACAACAGTTAGAACTATTGCAATGGATGCTACTGAAGGCTTAAAAAGAGGTGATGAGGTAATTAATACCAATGCTCCCATACAAGTTCCAGTAGGACCTGAAACTCTTGGAAGAATTATTAATGTGATTGGAGAGCCAATAGACGAAAGAGGAGAAGTAAAAACTAAAGAAAGCTGGCCAATTCATAGAGGTGCCCCTGAATTCAATGATCAATCGACTGAAACTGAAATACTTGTTACTGGTATTAAAGTAATTGATTTGCTCGCTCCTTATGCAAAAGGAGGAAAAATTGGTTTGTTCGGCGGAGCTGGTGTTGGAAAAACTGTTTTGATTATGGAGTTAATCAATAACGTTGCAAAAGCACATGGTGGTTTTTCAGTTTTTGCAGGTGTAGGAGAAAGAACAAGGGAAGGAAACGATCTTTATCATGAAATGATTGAGTCTGGTGTTATCAAACAGGACGGACCAGGATCTAAAGCAGCATTAGTTTATGGACAAATGAATGAACCCCCAGGCGCTAGAGCTAGAGTGGCACTTACTGGATTGACTGTAGCAGAATATTTTAGAGATCAAGAGGGACAAGATGTACTTTTCTTTGTTGATAATATTTTTAGATTTACTCAAGCAGGCTCAGAAGTTTCGGCACTTTTAGGTAGAATTCCATCTGCAGTTGGTTATCAACCAACATTAGCAACTGATATGGGTAATCTTCAAGAAAGAATTACCACTACTAACAAAGGATCAATTACCTCAGTACAGGCAATTTATGTACCTGCAGATGATTTAACAGACCCTGCTCCGGCTACATCTTTTGCTCATTTGGATGCAACAACAGTACTTTCGAGACAAATAGCTGAAATTGGAATATATCCTGCTGTTGATCCGCTAGATTCAACTTCAAGAATTCTAGACCCTAGAATTGTTGGTGATGAACATTATAGAGTGGCGAGAGATGTGCAAAGAATATTACAATCTTACAAATCATTACAAGATATCATAGCCATTTTGGGTATGGATGAATTATCTGAAGAGGATAAGCTGGTTGTAGCTAGGGCGAGAAAAATTCAAAGATTTTTATCTCAGCCATTTTTTGTTGCAGAAGTTTTCACAGGATCACCAGGAAAATTGGTAGATTTAGACTCAACTATCAAGGGCTTTGATGCTATTTGTAAAGGTGAGTATGATCATCTACCTGAAGCAGCGTTTTATATGGTGGGCACGATTGAAGAGGCAATTGAGAAAGCTAAAAAAATGGAACAAGAAGCTGCTGCTTAATGAGTGAAGAATTTAAAATTGAAATTGTAAACCCGGAAAAATCTTTTTTAGTTAAAGAGGATGTTATAGAGGTTGTTGTACCTGCATTTGAGGGCGAAATGGGGATTTTAAAAGATCACATATCTATTATTTCTTTTTTAAAACCTGGGATAATTAAAGTATTTTCGAAATCAGGTGAAGAAAATTATTATGTAGAGGATGGAATTATTGAATTTAAAAATAATAATCTATCTATCTTAACAAGCACCATAATCTCTGTAACAGATTTAGATAAATCTAAACAAGGGGATTTGCTCAAAAAAGCTGAAGCGGAAGCAAGTAAATCTGAGATCAGTGATCAGGCTAAATATTTAGCAGATCAAAAAGTCGAAGTTCTAAGATCGATTAATTAATAATAACTCTAATTTTTTTTTAATTTCTTGGTAAACGTGTAATTTAAAATCTACCACAATTTTTGTTAAGGACTCCAAATCAATCCATTTCCACTCAAGAAATTCAGGTTTTTTTGTTTTAATATTTATTTCACTATCCTCTCCAGTAAACTTCATTATAAACCACTTCTGTTTTTGTCCCTTATACTTACCCCTCCAAATTTTACCCAATAAGTGATCTGGTAATTCATATGTTATAAAACCATCTAATTCTTTGATTAGCTCTACTTTTGTAATACTAGTCTCTTCCTTTAACTCCCTGTATGCGGCAGTAAGAAAATCCTCACCTTTATCAATACCTCCTTGTGGCATTTGCCAGAAGTTTTTTGGGTTGTCTATTCTTCTTGCAACGAAAATTTTATCTTCTTGATTAAGTACAACAATGCCTACACCACTACGAAGTGGCAGATATTTATATTGTTCTTTCATTTAACCGTTTAAAAGTTTTAATGCGTAGCTTAGTTGATTATCGGTGTCTGTCTTAATCCTAAATTCATCCGTATCTTCATCAATCTCAATATCAGGACTTACTCCAACTTCAGAAATTGATTTGCCCGACGGTAGGTAATATTTTGCAACAGTGAGTCTTATTGCTCCTTTATTCTTTAGTGGAATAATTGATTGCACTGAACCCTTTCCATAACTATTTTCGCCTAAAATAATTGCTCTTTTATGATCTTGTAGTGCTCCAGCAACTATTTCTGAAGCAGATGCAGAACCGTAATTAATTAATACAACCAAAGTTTTGCCGCCTATCAAATCTCCTTTTTTGGCAAACCATTTTCTATTCTCAGATGCCTTTCTACTTTTGGTAGATACAATCTCCCCATTATCTAAAAAAAAATCTGATATCTTTATAGCTTGAGATAACAAACCTCCAGGATTATTTCTTAAATCTAGTATATATGAATTTATGTTTTCTTTTTTTTCAAATTCTCTAATTTGCTCTCTTATTTGATCACCACTATTTTCATTGAAAGAAGTTAATCTAAGATAACCAACATTATTTTTTAAAAGATCAGCTTTAACTGATTTAATTTGAATTATTTCTCTTTCAATTTCAAATGTTAAAGCTTTTTTTTGTCCTATTCTTCTCACAGTTAAAATAATTGATGAACCTACAGGTCCTCTCATCAAGTCTACAGCCTCACTTAGAGATTTACCTTGTACCTGAATATCATCTATCTTTATGATATAGTCACCAGCTTTAATTCCAGCTCTAGATGCTGGAGTGTCATCAATAGGGGAAATTACTTTAACAACCCCAGACTCCATATTTACTTCTATTCCTAAACCACCAAATTCACCACTTGTTTCAGTCTGCATTTCATTTAAAATTTCAGGTGACATATATGCCGAGTAAGGATCTAGTGATTGAAGCAAACCATCAATTGCAGCATCCATACTTTCAGATTGATTTATTTCTTCGACATATTCTTTATTAATTTTTTCTAATACTTCTCCAAATAAGTCAATTTTTTTATAGACATCATTTTCAGCTGCAACAACAGGACTCAAAGTTAAAAACTTAAGAAAAAATATACCTATGATAAAAAAAATTTTCCTCATATTATAAGCTTTTCTTTTGGAATAAACTCTGACCACATTTTTTCTAGTTCATAAAATTTTCTTTTTTCTGGATGAAATATATGGACAATCAAATCTATTCCATCCACCAGTTTCCACTCGGTACTATCTTTTCCCTCGATTTTTGAATCTTTCATTCCATAATCTTTGAATTTTTCTAAAACTTGCTCAGAAAGTGACTGAATATGTCTAGATGATGTACCACTTGCAATAATCATGTATTCTGCCATCGAACTTTTATCTTTAAGATCGATGCTAACAATGTCTAAAGCTTTATTGATATCTAAAGTTTGAATTATGATTTTTTTTAAATCAGAAATTTTGTCCATTAATTAATTAAACCTTATCAAATTTTTCTCAATTGAGAAGAAGAAATATTGACCTTTTTAAATTCAATAAATTTCAAATTTTCTCTATTTAATCTTTTATATGTAGTTGAATTTATCGATTTTTTTTTATAACCATGCCTATCAAATACTATTATTTTACATTTCTGTGAAATTAATTTCCATTTATGCCATTTATGAAATTTTATTAAATTATCAGCCCCCATTATAAAATAAATTTCATTTTTTTTGTTCTTCGAAATATGATTTATTAAATCGAAAGTTTTATTCGATTTAATTGCATCTTCATAAAATTTTACTTTTATCAATTTACTTGATCCAATAATCTTTTTGCAGTGCTTGATTCTATTATCCAAAGTTGTATAGGTCTTCTTTTTAAAAGGATTTTTTTTTGTTATTGCCCAAATAACATTTCGTAAATGAAATCTTTTAATTGCCTCTTTTGAGATTGTTAAGTGACCTTTGTGTGCAGGATCGAAAGATCCACCTAGGATCCCAATTTTGTTTATTCTTGTAATCAATTTACTTTCTAATTTTACCATTACTTGTTACTTGATATTTGTAAGAAACTAGTTGCTTAAGTCCTACAGGGCCTCTTGGTGGAAGAACATTTGTCGAAATTCCAACCTCACCACCAAATCCAAATTCACCACCATCTGCAAATTGCGTAGATGTATTGTGCATTGCTATTGAACTTTTAACTCCCATTAAAAATTTTTTAGCGGTTTTTTTGTTTTTAGTAATGATACAATCAGTATGCATAGTTCCATATTTATTAATATGAGAAATAGCCTCTTGTAAGTTTTTGACTGATCTTACAGATACGGTAGCAGATAAATATTCTTTTGACCAATCTTTGATTGATGCTTTTTTGATTTTACCTTTATAAATTTTTCGTATTTTATTATCGCCAACAATTTGACAACCTTTTTCCTCTAATATCTTTAATATATGAGCTCCGAACTTTTTGATTATACGCTCATTAAGCAAAATTGTTTCAGTTGCTCCACAAATTGCTGTATTTCTTAATTTTGCATTTACTATTACTTTGGTAGCAATTTTGGGATCTGCATCTTTATCTACATATGAATGACAAACACCTTCTAAGTGACCAATAGTTGGAATTTTAGAAATTTTTTGTACTTTTTTAACTAAATTCCCACCTCCTCTTGGTATGATTACATCAATAAAATTAGTCATTTTAGTGAGTAAAAAATCTACCACTTTTCTATTCTTTATATTGATAAATTGAACAAAGTTTTGATTAACTTTATTAATCTTTAAAGCTTTTCTAAATAAATTTGATAAAATTTTATTAGAATAAAAGGCCTCAGAACCACCTTTCAAAATAACTGGATTTCCAGATTTAAAACATAATGATGCTACATCTGATGTTACATTTGGTCTACTTTCATAAATTATACCTATTACTCCTATCGGGATTGATATTTTTGAAAATATAAGTCCATTAGGTCTTTTCCATCTTTCAACAACATTATGAACTGGATCTTTTAACTTAATAATTTCTTTGATTGAATTAATAATACCTAAGATTTTTTTTTCATTTAAAATTAATCGATTTATTAAATTATCTCTTAGCTTTATTTTGATAGCTCGATCTACATCTTTTTTATTTTCTTTGAGAATTAAATGCTTATTCTTTTTTATCATTTTAAGATAATCACTTAAAACTTTATTTTTTTTATAAGTATTTATTGGTTGAGCAAACGCTTGTTTTGATCTTTCACCAATATTAATTAATATCTTTCTCATTAGATTTCCACCATATCATCTTTATGTACTACCTCAGATTTTGACACGTATCCTAAAATTTTTTGTATTTCATTCGAATGACAGCCCATAATTAAATTTATTTCTTTGGATGAAAAAGAGCTAAGTCCACGAGCAAACTCTTTTTTTTTATTATCTAAAATTTTAATATGATCTCCCTTATTAAATCTACCGACCACTTTTTTAATTCCAGCCGCTAATAAACTTTTTCCACTATGAAGAGCCTTTTTCGCACCATCATCAATTATAAGTTCACCCTTAGGAGAAACTGAGCTGATTATCCACTTTTTTCTTGCATGCATTTTAGATATTTTAGAAATAAACCAAGTGCAGTTATTTTCATTCTGGATACGATCGATAGGATTAAGACTTAACCCGTTTGCTATTACCATATTGCAACCAGCCAAATTACAAATTTTAGCAGCTTCGATTTTTGTATTCATGCCACCACTTCCTAATTCTGTCATACCTTTGATATTTATACTTTTAACAACTTTGTCTAAATCAATCACTTTCTTAATTAATTGAGCATCTTTAAATTTTTTTGGATTTTTTGTGTATAAACCGTCCACATCTGAGAGTAATATTAAGGTATCTGCATTTGTAATTTGAGCTACTCTAGAAGCAAGTCTATCATTATCTCCATATTTAATTTCAGATGTTGCAATAGTATCATTTTCATTAACAATAGGGATGAAATCAAGATCGAATAAGTTTTCAAAAGTTCTTTTTGCATTAATTGATCTTCTTCTTTCCTCAGTGTCATCAAGAGTAAGTAAAATTTGAGAAATATTTAATTTATATTTTGAAAACGTTTCTAAGAACAAATTCATCAATTCAATTTGTCCTATAGATGCAATCGCTTGACTTTTATCTAGCTTGAGACTTTTTTTATTATAATTCATTTTTTTACATCCAAGGGCTATTGCACCTGAAGAAACAATTATAATTTTTTGATTATTCGATCTTAATTTTTTTATATCTTTCGCAAAGCTAGAGAGCCATTTTTTTCTTATTTTCTTTTCTTGGTCAACTAAAAGTGAAGATCCGATTTTGATAACAATTTTTTTTGAGTTTTTAAGATACATAATTTAATAATTTTGATTTGATTTTTGATACTGAAGATTTATTGAATGTTGATAAAGCAATAACCTCTGATTTAGTTTTCTTTTTAAAATCTTTAATTATGTGATTAACCTCTTTTTCATCAATAAGATCTATTTTGTTCAACACGATTAATTCTTTTTTTTTAGTGAGTTTGTTACTATATTTTTTAAGCTCATTTTTTACTTGTTGATAGCTTTTTTTTAAATCTTCACCTGTAATATCAATTAAATGTAAAAGAGATTTACATCTCTCAATATGTTTCAAAAACTGAATTCCAAGGCCTGTACCTTTATGAGCCCCTTCTACTAATCCTGGTATATCTGCTATTGTAATTTCTTTATCATCATAACTTGCTACTCCTAAATTTGGATTTAAAGTGGTAAATTGATAGTTTGCAATTTTAGGATTTGCATTAGTAACTGATGCTAATAAACTTGACTTACCTGCATTAGGTAATCCTATAATCCCAATATCAGCTATTGTTTTCAATTGAAGCCAAATTATAAACTCTTCTCCTTGAGTTCCTTTTGTAAATTTCCTTGGAGCCCTATTGGTAGAACTTTTGAATCTTGTATTACCCAATCCACCTTTACCACCTGCAGCAGCGATAAATTCCTCACTAATTTTCGTAAAGTCGTAAATTAATGTTTTGTTGTCCTCTTCAAAAACTTGCGTTCCTAAGGGAACCTTTAAAATTAAATCTTCACCACTCTTGCCTGTTCGGTTTTGTCCCGCACCGTTTTCACCTCTCTTTGCTTTATGATGTTGTTGATATCTAAAATCAATCAAAGTATTTAAATTCTGTTCAGCTTTTAAAATTACTGAACCTCCTTTTCCACCATCACCACCATCAGGGCCACCAAATTCTATAAATTTTTCTCTTCTGAAACTCGGAGAACCATCTCCACCGTTTCCAGCTTTAATATAAATTTTAACTTGATCTAAGAATTTCATAATACAACAATAGGTTAAGTTGTACTATTAATTGGGTTTTACTGAAACAAAAGTTCTATCTGACTTTGTTTTTTTAAAAACTACTTTACCTTTTATTACTGAAAAAATTGAGTGATCTTTACCCATTCCTACATTTTCTCCAGGAAATATTTTTGTACCCCTTTGTCTTACAATAATGTTTCCAGGGATAACAGATTGTCCACCGTACTTTTTGACACCAAGTCTTCGCCCAGCACTATCACGTCCATTTCTAGAAGATCCGCCTGCTTTTTTTGTTGCCATAGTTAATTCCTAGTTATTTACTAGCCTCTTTTTTTGTTTCTGTTTTTTTTGTTACTTTAGAAACTTTTTCAGCTTCTGAGAAAATTTTACCATCTTTTGAAAAAATTTTATTTATTCTAATCATAGAATATTCCTGTCTATGCCCATTTTTTCTTCTTGAGTTTTGTCTTCTTCTTTTTTTAAAAATTAATACGGTCCTGTTTTTACTATTTTTAATTAAGTCAGCTTCAACTTTTGCACCATTTACCATTGGGGCTCCAATTTCTATTTTACTGTCATCTCCATAAGCTAAAATTTCATTAAATTCTATTTTTGAATTAGCTTTAATATCTGTTAATTTCTCAATTTTCAAAATCTCTCCAGATTTCACTTTGTATTGTTTACCACCTGTTTTTATGACTGCGAATGACATATAAATACTCTAAATTTTGTTAAGGCAATATAGTCTGAGCAAGCCTATAGTCAAGTTTTATAAATCAAAAATTATCCTTTAAATCTCTTAATTTTGAAAAACTTTCAACATCTTTAGCTTTAAGAAATATATTACATTCCATTTCATCAGATAAAATTGATGGAATGGTGGGATGGCCATTTTTTATTTTTTCTTTTATTTCTTCAATTTTGCTTTTCAAATTTGAATTATCAGGATCGTTTGATTCACAAAATTTTGAATTTTGTAATGTATATTCATGGCCGCAATATATCCGAGTATCTTTCGGAAGTTCCTTTATTTTTTTTAATGAGTTGAACATCTGTTCATAAGTTCCCTCAAAAATTCTACCACATCCTAAAGAAAATAAAGTATCTCCAGTAAAAATTATTTTTTCCAAAAAAAAATGAAAGGCAATATGCCCACTTGTATGACCTGGAATGTGATAAATTTTCGCTTCAAAATTTTCGCCTTTCCATTTTTGATTATCTTCCACAAGTACATCAATTTCTGGAATCCGATCTTTATCTTCTTTAAATCCAACTATTTTAGAATTATATCTTTTCTTTAATTCTAAGTTGCCACCTATATGATCATAATGATGATGAGTATTAAGAATATATTTTAACTCAATATTATTACTTTCAACATATTTTATAATTGGAGCTGCCTCACCAGGGTCAACAACACATCCAATTTTTTTAGTGTCATCGATTAACAGGTAACTATAATTGTCTTGTAAACACTTAATTATTTCTATTCTCATCTTATTTTTCAATTAAGAATATACCTAATTCTGCAAATAAATTTTTATAAAATAAATTAGAATTATTAATATTTGATATATTTTTATTTGTCAGAGCTAAAGATTTAAAGATTTTAAAGTTTATAATTTTTGAAAATTTAACAAAATCTTTAATCGTACACATATGAATATTTGGAGTGTTATACCAATCATTTGGTAATGATTCTGTGATTGGCATTGTTCCTTTGATAAGTAAATTTAATCTTACTTTCCAATGACCAAAATTTGGAATTGTAATGATTGCTTTTTTTCCAACTCTTAAAAGTTCTTTTATAACAATCTCAGGATTTACGAAAGCTTGTAAAGTTTGACCTAGAACAACATAATCAAAAGAATCATTTGGAAATTGTTTTAAATCCAATTCCGCGTTTCCTTCAATTACAGTAAGTCCTTTTGATACACAGGTTTGAACTTTATCCTTTGAAATCTCAATTCCTCTCGCATCAACATTTTTATCTTTTTTTAATGACTCCATCAATGTTCCATCATCACAACCAACATCTAAAACTCTTGTTTTTTCTTCTATTAAATCGACTATTATTTTATATTCTGTCTTCACTATTATCTCTCTGAGTAAGATTTATCTAAAAAATTTTTAAGGGTTTTCAAAAAGTCTGGAACATCTAATAAAAAAGAATCATGACCTTTGTCAGATTTTATTTCAACAAATCCAACATCAGCACCAATTGCATTAAGAGCGATAACTATATCTTTATTTTCTTGGGTCGGATAGAGCCAGTCTGAGGTAAAAGATATTATAAAAAACTTAGCCTTAGTTTTTTTAAATGCATTAGATAAATTACCATCAAATTGTTTAACTAGATCAAAATAATCCATTGCTCTTGTGATATAAAGATAACTATTAGCATCAAATCGATCTACAAAAACCGATCCTTGATATCTTAAATAACTCTCTATTTGAAAATCTGCATCAAACCCAAATTTAAGAGCATCTCTTTCTTGAAGTTTTCTTCCAAATTTTTCTTGTAAACCTTTTTTAGACAAATAGGTTATATGTGCAGCCATTCTCGCTACTGATAACCCTTTATCAGGAAGAGTGTTATTAGATAAATATTTTCCGTCTGACCAGTTATGATCTGATGCTATCGCTTGTCTACCCAATTCATTAAAAGCAATATTTTGAGCAGAATGATTAGAGGTACATGCGATTGGTACTACTGTATTAGCTTTATCTGGATAATTACTAATAAATTGCAAAACTTGCATTCCCCCCATCGATCCACCAACAACTGAAAAAAGTTTTTTTATCTCAAAATGATCTAATAAATTTACTTGTGCGTTGACCATATCATTAATAGTAATTACAGGAAAATCGGTTCCGTAAATTTTATTTGTATCAGGATTTTTGTGGCTTGGACCAAATGAGCCCATACAACCACCTATTACATTTGCACAAATAACAAAATATTTATTTGTATCTATTGATTTGTTAGGACCTACTGCATAAGACCACCAACCATCTTTTTTTGTAACGGGATTAATACCCGTAACAAATTGATCACCAGTAAGCGCATGAAAAACAAGGATTGCATTATCTTTATTTTTATTAAGCGAACCATAAGTTTCATACGCTAGTGGAAAATTATTAATAGTTTTACCACAATCAAGTTTCAGTGGTTTTTTAATAACAAGCGTTTTTATATTCTCTTTAATATTCATAATTATTAATGCTAATTATTGAATTGTGAGAAAAAAAACTTTTTTAGCGGTTTTTTTAAAGCGCTCGCAATTCAGGTAAATCAGCGCATAAATTTTGTACAAGATGTTATTTAGTATGTCAATTTTTAAAATATTTGAACTAATTCTATATGAAAAATTGTTATTTTATTTATAAAGAGGCTAAAATTTAAAAGATGACAACTATAAAATTTAAAAAATTTAATATTGAGGCTTATCAACCTGGCAAATCAACTATTAAGAGTTTTAATAAAATCATTAAACTTTCAGCAAATGAATCAGCTTTAGGAGTAAGTGCCAAGGCCAAGAAAGCAATATCAAATAAAAAATTAAGTCTTTTCAGATATCCTGATGGAAAGTCTAAAAAATTACGAAGTCAGATCTCAAAAAAATTTAGTTGTGACAAAGAAAAAATAATTTGTGGAGCTGGTTCAGACGAAGTTATTCAAATGTTATGCCAACTTTTCCTTAAACCAAAAGATGAAGTAATTCTTCCTCAGTTTAGTTTTTTAATGTACAGAATATATGCAAAAATAGTTGGTGCAAAAGTTGTTTTTGCCAAAGAAAAAAATTTTAAAGTTTCTGTCTCTGAAATAATTAAAAAAGTAAGCAATAAAACTAAAATTGTATTTCTCGCTAATCCAAATAATCCGACTGGCACTTACTTGAACAGTTTTGAATTAATTGATCTAAGAAAAAGATTAAGAAAAAATATCTTACTTGTTGTAGATGATGCTTATGCAGAGTACATGCAAAATAGAGACTATAAATCCGGTTTAGATTTATTTAAGAATAAACAGAATGTTTTTATATTAAGGACATTCTCAAAAATCTACGGACTATCATCTCTAAGAATTGGTTGGGGATATGGTTCAAAAAAAATTATTGATGCTTTGAATGTTATTAAACCTCCATTCAATGTTAATGAAGTAGCTCAAAAAGCAGCTATTGAGTCACTTAAGGATAAAAAATTTATTTCACGTTCAGTAAAACATAATCATATTTATGCAACAAAACTGAAAAATTTTTTGAGCAATTATGATATTAGCTCAAATAAAGTTTCTGCTAACTTTCTATTATTGAATTTTAATAAATGCAAACTAAGAGCTAATAGTTTCTATGAAAAATTAAAAAAAAAGGGAATTATTTTAAGGTCTACTGAAGAGGGTTATAAAATAAAAAATATGCTACGATTAACGATTGGGTCAAAAGAGGAAAATATGAGATTTATCAAAGCAACACAAAATATATTTAGAAAATGAGAAATATATTAATTATAGGCTGTGGGTTATTAGGCTCTTCTTTAGTAAGGAGGATTTCAAAAAAAAAAATAGCAAAAAAAATATTTATTTATGAAAAATCAAAATCTAATATCGCTAAAATAAAAAGTCTTAGATTACCTGGAATAATTGTTAAGTCTCTTAAAGATGGTTTGGTAAATTCAAACTTAGTGATTGTTTGTACATCAACGAGTGAATATAAAAAACTTATTCTTAAAATTAATAAAACTATTTCGCCAAAGACACTGATTACTGATGTGGGATCTTCAAAAATAGAGTCATCAAAAATAATTAAAAAATTTTTGAAGCGTGGTATAAATTGGATTAGGAGTCACCCTATCGCTGGATCGGAGGTGAGTGGACCAGAATTTGGAAAAGCTGATATGTTTGAGGATAAATGGTGTGTATTAATTAAGGATAAAAAAACAAGTTCTAAGAATTTAAAATTTTTAATTTCTTTTTGGAAAAAGATGGGCTCAAAAACTGTTATTATGAACTCTGAAAAACATGATAAAGTTTTTTCTATCACAAGTCATTTACCACATTTAATTGCTTATAATTTGGTTAAATCGGCTCAAGATTTTGAAAAAATACTTAAATTTGGGCTTATCAAATACAGTGCTGGGGGGTTGAGAGATTTTTCAAGAATAGCTGCTTCAAATGAAATTATGTGGAGAGATATTTTTTTTGATAATAAGGTTAATGTTACAAAAGCTATAGACTTATTTATCAAAAATTTAAAATCTTTCAAAAAAGATATAAATTCTAAAAATAATAGATCAATTTTAAAAAAATTATCTCAGACTAAAAAAGTTAGGTCTAAGATTATTAAATTAAAACAGGATGTAAACAAACCTGACTTTGGTAGAGATTAAATATTACTAATATTACTTACTTTTTTAACTTTCAGATTTGCAGTTTTATCAATTAATTTAATTGTTGGTACTGTTGGCATTATTAACACCTTCTTTTTTGGTCCATAAGCATGAATAAATCTAGACTTATTTAGACATATACCCACATGTCCTTTCCAAAATACGATGTCTCCTTTAAGTCGATTTTTACCTCTTTTTCTTTTACAAAATCTTATTTGGTCTTTTGTATCTCTTGGAAAAAAAATTCTGTTGTAATAAAAATAAATTTGAATTAATGCTGAACAATCGATACCGACACAGGTTTTTCCGCCCCATAAGTATTTTGTGTTTAAAAAGAATTTGAATACTTTGATATAATTTTTTTCATAATGATCAATATTTTTGATATCACTTTTTTTGATCCATTTATTTTTTTCAAATTCAATATATTTTTTGTTTTCATTTCTTATAAACACACCAGATCCATAATATAGATAATGGTTTGAAGACAAAAATCTTTTACCTTTTTTAAAGAAAATTCTAGATTTAATCTTTGAAACTTTATGTGAGGGTTTAAAATTTTCTAAAAACTTATCTTTTTTTATATATCCAATATAATTGTCATAATGAGTTTTTATTTTTAAATATTTTTTTCTTTTCAATAGAATCTTAAATTTCTCTCCATATAGAATTTGTGAAACTACCTCAGAATTAGAAGATGGTTTTAAGTAAACGTTAGCTACAGATTTATTTAAAAAATTATTTTTCACTTAGTTGTAGTTTATTTTTCATAATCCATAGGATTATTAATGAAGGAATGACCATTAGCGCAGTTAAAATAAAAAATATTCCCCAATCACCATTTAACCAATCAACAAGGGCGCCAGAGGAGGAAGATAAAGTTGTTCTACCAGCAGTACCTATCGACGCTAAGAGCGCATATTGAGTTGCTGTATAGGCTCTGTCTACGAGCATAGATATAAAGGCTACAAAAGCTACTGTTGCAAATGCAGCAGCTATATCGTCAAAAATAACTGCAATAGCAAATAAAAATTCAGATTTATCGCTCCAGGCCAACACACTAAATAAAAGGTTTGTGCTTGCCATCATTACTCCAGCAAAAAACATTGCTTTTAAAACCCCAGATCTTATTACAAAAAGTCCACCTAAAAGAGTAAACGTCACAGTAGTGATCCAACCTAACGTTTTAGAGTAAATAGCGATATCCGACTTACTAAAACCTATTTCTTTATAAAAAATTATAGACATCCTTCCAAGAAATGCCTCCCCCACTTTAAATAAAAAAACAAATCCTAAAATTCCTAGAGCAATCGAAAAGCCATTTTTTTTAAAAAAACTAATAATTGGACCACTAATTGTTCCAGCAACCCAGGTTATCAATTTTGTAAATATATTTTCTTTTTTAAATTGAGATGATATCAATTTATCATTTTCTTTTTGTTGATTTTGCCTCTCTAAAATTCCAGACTCGTCAATGAACATTAAGCCAATGTTCATTAAAATTACTAAAATCCCCAAAATTAAGAAAGTTAATTGCCAATAATTTTCAAAACCAATGTTTTGTAGAATATCTGCTGCAAATAATGATAGTACTCCACCCAACTTGTATCCTGTCCACCAACCGACAACCGCCATTGCGGCTCCAGCAGCCATGGATTTTCCCTCATTTTCACCAATCTGTTCAATTCTTAAAGCATCAACCGTTATATCTTGAGTTGATGATGCTATAGCAATTATTAAACCCACTGAAACAACTAAAGCTAAATTTTCAGATGGATCGAGTAAACTCCAAAGAGCAAGTGAGAGTAAGATGATAATTTGCATCAAAACAATCCACCCTCTTCTGTGACCTATTTTTTTTGTTAAATATGGTATTTGTATTCTATCTATTAAAGGTGCCCATAAATAATTAAATGCGTAAACTGCAAAAATTAATCCAGCCCATCCAACGGTTGATCTACTTAGTCCATCTTCTTTTAACCATAAACTTAGACTACTTCCAATCAAAACCCATGGAAAACCTGATATTGCACCAAGCAATAAAATTTTGAGCATTCTTTTGTCAAAATAAACCGAGAACATTTCAGACAAAGAATTTTTTTTAATTTCTATCAAATTTAATTCCTCCAAAAAGATGGTAAAAATAATACAAGGATTGCAAATAATTCCAATCTACCCAAAATCATACCAAAGCTTAAAATCCACTTAGAGATATCAGGAAGGGATGAAAAATTTCCGTTTGGCCCAATAGTTGAACCTAGGCCAGGTCCTACATTTGAAATAGATGTTGCAGCACCAGAAATTGAAGTAATAAAGTCAAGACCTGTCAAAGATAATAACGCTGTAATCACAAAAAAAATTACCAGGTACATATAAATGAAAGAGATAATTGATGCGGTAAATTTATCATCAACAGGACTTTGGTTATATTTTAGAACAAAAATTCCCTTAGGATAAATAATTTTTTTAAGTTGATTCAAAACAAATGAATAAAGTATTTGAAATCTAAATATTTTTATACCACAGGTTGTTGAGCCAGCACATCCACCGATAAACATTAAACCTATAAATATAATTAAAGGAAATCCACCCCAGTTATCAAATTGTGCATTTACATATCCAGTTCCTGTCAAAATTGATATTACATTAAATAAAACTGTTCTGAAGTTTAGTTCAGATGATTTATCTAAAAATAAATAAATTGATAAGATCAGAATACTTATTAAGATTATTTTTAAAAAAGTTCTAATTTGGATATCTGAGAAAAAAATTCTTCTATTACCGTTCAAGAATTTGATATAAGCGATAAAAGGCAAACTTCCCAAGATTATAAAAATCATTGCTGAAATTTCTATTGTAAAACTATTAAAGAAACCAATGGACTCGTTATAGTTTGAAAATCCCCCAGTTGCTATTGTTGTCATTGAATGGGTTATACTATCAAAAGTATTCATCCCAAGAATTTTATATGATATTGCACACAGCGTAGTGAGACCTGAATAAATATAAATTAATCTCATTGCAATTTCTTTCGATTTAGGAAGAATTTTTTCTGATGAGTCACTGTTAGAAATTTTAAATAATTGCATACCACCAACATTCATTATCGGCATCAGAGTAATCGCCATAACAATTATTCCAATACCACCCAACCATTGAAGAATTGCTCTCCAAAGCAAAATTGCTTTGGGCATCTCCTCTAAATTTGGAATGATTGTTGAACCAGTTGTTGTAATGCCTGACATACTCTCAAAAAATGCATTGGTGAACGAAAAATTGACTTCAGAAAATATTAGAGGTAGCGAGCCAAAAATTGCGATACTTAGCCAAGATAATGCGGTCAATAAAAAAGCTTGCTGTAAATTTAACTTCTTATCATGATCAAGATTAGATAAAAAAAATAGCGTACCAAATATAATTGTAATAATTGAAGCACCAAAAAAAGAGGAGTCAATTTCTTTAAAAAAAAATTGAACAAATATTGGGATCAACATAAAAATTCCAAGAATTATTTGAAGAATTCCAAGTGTAAAAAAAACAGTTTTATAATTAGACATTTTGATAGAACATTATTTTATGGTAAATAAATTTCAACTCTATAAGAATATGTTAAAGCGTTAATTTAAGATTTTATTTGAATTAATCATGATTAAAAAAGAAAATTTTGATAAAACAAGTGCGTGGCCTTTCGTTGAAGCAAAAAAAATGCTTCGAGAAAGAAAATCTTTTATAGAAAAAAAAGGCAAAATAATTCTCCAAACAGGTTATGGTCCTAGCGGTCTTCCACATATAGGAACTTTTGGAGAAGTTGCAAGGACATCAATGATTGTAAATGCACTAAAACATTTGACTGATTTACCAACTGAAATCATTACTTTTTCAGATGATATGGACGGTCTAAGGAAAGTACCTGACAACGTTCCACAAAAAGAATTATTAGAAAAAAATTTACACAAACCGCTTACTAATGTGCCTGATCCCTTTAAAAAATTTAATAGTTTTGGTGAGCATAATAATGAAATGTTAAAAAAATTTTTAAACAATTTTAAATTTAAATATAATTTTAAAAGTTCAACATCACTTTATAAATCAGGTTTCTTTAATTCTTCTCTCCAAGTTATTTTAGAGAATTATGATGGTATAATGAATATAATACTTCCTACACTAGGAAAAGAGAGACAAAAAACGTACAGTCCATTTCTTCCAATTTGTCCGGTTACAGGTCATGTTCTAGAAATACCTGTAAAAAATATTAATAAAGAAAAATCTATTATTGTTTTTGATAATAATGGAAAAGATTTGGAAACAAGCATTTATGATGGAAATTGTAAATTACAGTGGAAAGTTGATTGGGCTATGAGATGGTATGCACTTGATGTTGATTTTGAAATGTATGGAAAAGATCTTATAGAGAGCGCAATACTTTCAACAAAAATTATCAAATTGATTGGAAAAACAAACCCCTCAGGTTTTGCATATGAACTATTTTTGGATGAAAAAGGAGAGAAGATTTCAAAATCAAAGGGAAACGGCATCACTATTGATCAATGGTTAGAGTATGCTTCTCCTGAAAGTTTGTCGCTGTATATGTATCAAAATCCAAAAAGAGCAAAAAAACTTTACAAAGAAATAGTTTCAAAAACTGTTGACGATTATTTGGATCTAATTGAGAAAGCAAAAAATCAAAATGAGTTACAGCTACTTATGAATCCTGTATGGCATGTTCATAATAGTTTGGTGCCTAAAGAAAATATGATTATGTCGTTTTCAATGTTATTAAACTTGGTTGAAACAAGTAACGCTGACACCAAAGAACTTCTTTGGAAATTTGTTAAAAAATATAAAAAAGACATTTCGGAGAAAGACAATCCTATCTTTGATAATTTAGTAGGCTATGCAATAAAATATTTTAACGACGTAATAAGATTGAAAAAAAAATATAAAAAACCTAATGGTGAAGAAAAAAAAGCTTTAGAAGCTCTAGTAAAAACTTTAGATAAATGTGACGACAAAATGAAACCAGAAGATATTCAAACAATGATATATTCGACTGGTAAAGAAAATGGATACACTGAGAACCTTCGAGATTGGTTTAAATTAATTTACGAAGTAGTTTTTGGAGACGAAAATGGACCAAGGATGGGTTTTTTTATAAGTTTTTTTGGTGTGAAAGAAACAAAAGATCTTATATTAAATAAAATTAAATAATGTTTTCAAATTTAAGATCTTTAATTTTTAAATTAGATCCCGAGACGGCTCATAGTTTAGCGATAAAGTCACTAAAATTTAATTTTATTCCAAATATTTTAGATGACGAAAAAAATAATCCTCTTTTTAAGACCATATTATTTAATAAAGAAATAGAAAATCCAATTGGTATGGCAGCAGGATTTGATAAGAATGCCGAGGTATATAATTCATTGTTCAATTTAGGATTTGGTTTTGTCGAAGTGGGAACTGTCACACCATTAGAACAATACGGAAATCCCAAACCTAGAGTTTTTAGATTAGTAGAAGATGAGGCTCTGATAAATAGACTTGGTTTCAATAATATAGGTTCAAAAAATATTGTAGATCGAATTAAAAGAAATAATCCAACTGGATTACTTGGAATAAATATTGGACCTAATAAAGACTCAGAAGATAGAACAAATGATTATATACAGTGTTTAAAAATGTTTAATGGGGTCTCTGATTATATTACTATTAATATTTCCTCACCAAACACCGAAGATTTAAGAAACTTTCATGATCAAAAAAAATTAGATGATCTTTTAAAACTAATAGAAAAAGAGAAGAGAGATCTTAACTCTAAAACACCTATAGCGGTAAAAGTATCACCTGATATTAATGATAAAGAAATTGTGAAAATTTCTGAAGTGCTTTTAGATAACAAGATAGAAGCTGCTATTATTTCTAACACATCTGATACGACAAGGGAAAATTTACAAAATTCTCAAAGCCATCAAAAAGGAGGATTATCCGGGAAACCTATTGAGTTAAAGTCTTCAGAGTTAATCAGAAAATTTTATAAAGTTTTAAAAGGTAGAATCAAAATTATAGGCGTAGGTGGTGTAGACTCTGGCAGATCTGCTTATCAAAAATTTTTAGCAGGAGCTGATTATTTACAACTTTATACAGGCATGGTTTTTAGAGGTCCAAATATTGTTGGTCTAATTAAAAAAGAACTGAGGGAAATACTATTAAAAGATGGTGTAAAAAACTTTAATGAAATAGTAGGAAAAAAGGATTAGAATAATCTAATAAACTTGACGCCATCAATATCTCACTTTATATAGTCGAACAAATTATGACAAAAAAATGTGAATTAACTGGAAAAAATCCAATGAAAGGTCATAACGTTAGTCATGCTAACAATAAGACAAAAAGAAGATTCTTACCTAATTTAAAAAAAGTAAAATTTACAAGTGAACTTTTAAAAAGAAGCTTAAAATTAACAGTGAGTAATGCAGGGGTTAGATCAGTAGATAAAAAAGGTAGTTTTGATGAATTTCTAAAATCTGTAAAAAATAAAAATTTATCTCCTAGATTAAAAAAACTAAAAAAAAGTTTATTAATTAAATCTCCATTTCAAAAAAAAACTGCACAATCTAAAACAGCTTAATGAGTAAATCATTTTTACTTCTATCATTTTTGATGGGTGCTGTTGTCCTATCCTCTAATTATCTTGTTCAATTTCCTATTAATTATTATGGTTTAAATGAAATATTAACCTACGGAGCTTTCTCTTATCCGATCGCTTTTTTAATTACAGATTTAGCTAATAGATCTTATGGAAAAAGAGTTGCAAGAAAAATTGTATATTTTGGCTTTGTACTAGGAATTGGTTTTACAGTTTTATTTTCTACTGATTTTGCAGATCTTATATCTATTCGTATAGCTATCGGGTCTGGAATTGCATTTTTAACTGCACAATTATTAGATGTCCAAATATTTGACAGATTAAGAAAGAAAGAATGGTTTGTTGCACCATTAACATCCTCAATGATTGGCTCAACAATTGATACATTTTTGTTT
The DNA here is from genome assembly GCA_902597725.1 of uncultured Pelagibacteraceae bacterium. GTDB lineage: Bacteria > Pseudomonadota > Alphaproteobacteria > Pelagibacterales > Pelagibacteraceae > Pelagibacter. The sequence goes on along the minus strand of CACJYQ010000001.1, from coordinate 58,962 downwards.
TTTTCAATATCATTTTATGGGACTGGCGTGCCATGGGTTACACTTTCTCTCGGAGATTTGATTGTAAAAGTAATAGTAGCTTTAATAATGCTGATACCATTTAGATTACTTTTAAAAACTTTTAAGCCAATTAAGGCCTAAATCAAAAATTTATAAGACAATATTTTATAAGCGAGTTTTGCAACAAGAAAGTTATATGAATTAAAACCTTTAATAGGTGCTAATTCATTAATGTCAGCACCAACAATGTTTGAATTTTTTGCAGCAATTTTAATTATATTGAGTGTTTCATCCCATAATAATCCACCAGGTTCAGGGGTCCCAGTGGCCGGCATGATACTTGAGTCGAAACCATCGACATCAAATGTTAAATAAACTGTTTTATTTTTTATAAGTTTTTTAAATTTTGTTAAATCCCACTTTGATTTATCTTTTGCCCAAAAAATATTTATTCTTGATTTATTCTTTTTTAAAAATGGAATTTCACTTTCCGATATATTTCTGATCCCAAAAGATATTAATGATATATTTTCATGGTCTAAGCACCTTCTTATTGCTGATGCATGAGAGAACTTTTCACCATTGTAACTATTTCTTAAATCAGCATGGGCATCGAAATGTAAGAGACAAATTTTTTTGTACTTTTTGACAAATGGATAAATACATCCGGGCGTAATTGAATGTTCTCCTCCAAACGTGATTGGAAAAAGTCTTTTATCTAAAATTTCTTTATTTACATTTGACATTTTCTTGAGAGCCTTTTCGATATTTCTATGAATCTTAAAGGGCTTTAATGTTTTAATCCCAATTTTTTTATAAGGTTCACAATTTAGCTCTTCATCATATAATTCCACTTGATGAGAAGCCTTTATAATTTCTTTAGGTCCGTTTCTGGTGCCACCACCATAACTAACAGTTTTTTCAAGCCCAAATGGAACCACAACAACCTTTTCTTTAAAATTAAATTTATTGTCGACACCTAAAAATCCATTTCTATTTGATAAATATTTCAATTTTTACTCAAAAATTTTTGTGAATTTTTTCTTATCCCTATTTTTCCACTCACCTCTGTGATAAACGTCGCTAGCTATTAAGGGCAGTACACTAGTGGCTTCAGCAAATACCATCTGTTCTTTTGTGACATCAACTTTACCCCATGAACTTGCTTCCTTTAATGTCGAACTACTACACGCGCCGTCTCTAGAATCGGCAACTGTGATTTGCACAGCATATTTATGCATGTCAACTTCCTTACCCAATAATTCAGCACAAATTACGGTGTCTTGTATAAAATTTTTTGGAACACCACCACCAATCATAAATAAACCTGATCCTTTCGAGCGTATTTTAATTTCAGTTAATTCTCTAAATTCTCTTATAGAGTCGATAGTTATATGCTTTTTTGGATTTTTTTCTTGATGTATAACTAAACCAAATCCAGCACTGGAGTCGGTGAAAGCTGGGCAAAAAATTGGAACATCATTATCGTATGCTGTTTCAATCAAAGAGTCTTTTTTTATAGAATTTTTTTTTAAATATTTACCTATCTCTTTAATAAATTCTCTTGATGTATAGCTTCTAGGTTCCAAGGTATCTGCGATTTCACATATTTTTTTATCACAAATTTGTAACTCATCTTCATCTATATATGTGTCGTAAATTCTATCGATATAATTTTTTCTTAATTCAGTATCATCTTGGAATTGTGATCCTTGATAGTGTTTAAAACCAAGAGCTTCAAAAAAATCCATATCAATTATTGAAGCGCCAGTCGCTACTATTGCATCAACCATATTATATTTGACTAAATCCTTATAAATATTCATACAACCTGCAGCAGATGTTGAACCTGCTAATGTTAAAAAAATTGTACATTCTTTATCTTTCAACATTTCATTATAAATATTGGCTGCATTAGCCGTCTCTCTCGAAACAAAAGACATTTTTTCCATGGAAGAGATAATTTTTCTAGAGTCGAATGATGTAATATCAATATGTTCTATAGGTTTTTTTAAGAAATCTTTTTTACTGTTGTGACCTAGATTTTTATTTTCTGACATTAAGCAACTAAAGTAGCTTTGTCTGAATTTTTGTCATACATAGACATTATCGGGTTATCCTCAACCTCATAAATTTCATCAGAGTAATAACCATTAAATTGAGTTCTAAAAGTTAAACCATAAGATCCTAACTGACCAAGTTCAATGTAATCATTTTCTTTTATATTATTCGGAAGTAGGAAAGGGCCTTTCATATAATCCATACTGTCACATGTTGGTCCATAAAAATCAAATGCAGTCATTTTTTTTGAAATAATCTTACTTGAAGTTTCTTTAATCAATTTTGATGGAAAAACTATATTTGGTGTTCCAGCATCAAAGAGCGTGCCGTAAGTACCATCGTTAATATAAAGTTTTTGTTTTTTTCTTAAATTAACTCTCACAATTGTTGATCCACTTTCTGCAACCAGAGCTCTTCCAGGTTCGCAAATTATTTGAGGCATATTCTTTAAATTTAAATTTTCTAAACTTTTTTTAATTTCCCCCATATAATTTTCTAAAGATAAAGGCACAAGATCAGGATAAATTGTTGGGAAGCCTCCACCGATATTTATGTAATCTGGAATTATTTTAGTTTTTTTAATTATATTTCCCATTTCATTGATTCCTTTAGAATATGAAATTGGATGCATACATTGAGAGCCAACATGAAAACTTAAGCCAATTTTTTTTGAATGAAGTTTTGCAAGTCTTAACAGTCCTGAAGCCTCAGAATTTAATGCACCAAATTTTTTTGATAAATCTATTTCAGCATGCTCATTAGAAACAGCAACTCTGATAAATAATTCTAAATCTTTCGCATTGTCTGTTGTTTCGATAATTTTAATTAATTCATCTTTAGTATCTAAAGCGAAAGTTTTTATTCCAAAATTAAAATATGCTTCTTTTATACTCTCTCTACTTTTAACTGTATGCATAAAAGAACATTTTGCAGTATTATCAAATTTCCTTACTGCTTTGATTTCTTCGATAGACGCAACATCAAATTGATTAATTCCACTTTTTATTAATGTTTTGATAACTTCAGAATGAGGATTAGTTTTTACAGCATATAGTATTTTACCTGGAAACTTTTTTTGAAAGAATTTTGAAGCAGAAAGAATAGAATTCTTTCTTATACAATAAACAGGTTTTTCCGGTTTCAGTTGATTAACTAAATCCTCAACCGACTTAAATTTTTGCATTTTAAATGCCCCCCAAAAAAAATTTAACAAAAAAAAAGCCTTTTATTTAAAAAAAACTTTAATAATCGAGCAATTAATTCAATAGTTATTCAATGTAAAGCAAATAATGGCCTATTGAATTGTGGAAAAAAATATCCATATAACTCGCATGAAAAACCAAGGTCCATTACAAAATCTGGCTGATTTTGACAATAAATCCTTATTAATCGTAGATGATGACAATCCTTTTAGGGAGAGATTGGCTAGGGCTATGGAAAAGAAGGGATTTGAAGTCTTACAAGCTGAGAGTGTGCAAAAAGGAAAAGACATGGTCAAAGTTAAAAAACCAGGTTTTGCAGTAGTTGACCTTAGGTTAAATGATGGAAATGGATTAGAGGTTGTAAAAGAAATCCAGTCGTCAAATTCATTAAGTCGAATCATTATGTTAACGGGTTATGGAAATATTCCAACTGCTGTAGCTGCAATCAAAGAGGGCGCTATTGACTATTTAGCTAAACCAGCTGATGCAGACGATGTAGAAAAAGCCTTATTAGCAGATCCATCAAAAAAAGCTGCACCACCTGAAAACCCAATGTCAGCAGATCGGGTTAAATGGGAACATATTCATAGGGTATTTGAATTATGTAATAGAAATGTTTCAGAAACTGCGAGAAGGCTTAAAATGCACAGAAGAACTCTTCAAAGAATCTTATCTAAAAGATCGCCTAAATAAATTTTCTAAATTTTAGTATTTTTTTTGCAATTAAAGTAAGCAGACAAATTTTGAAAATTTCAGCAACTAAAAAAGGCATTACACCTAATTTTAAAACAGGTTTGTCCCAACCAATTAATGTACCTAGCCATAGTATACCCAGGATATAAATTGTTGAAACTGAAAATATTAATTTAAAAAAAATTAAAAAATAATTATCATCATTTCTAACGAACGAGGCTAAAAAACACGCAGATAAAAATCCAATTAAATACCCCATTGTTGGACCTGTAAAATAAACTAAACCTATCCCTCTTTCGGGAGAATTTGAAAATACTGGTAAACCCAATATACCTTCTAATAAGTATAAACTTACAGTGGCTAGAGCTATTTTATATCCGAAGCTTATACCTAAAAATAAAACTATGAATGTTTGCATAGTCATTGGAACTGGATAAAAAGGTATCTTGATTTTAGCAGAAATTGTAAGAATTATTGAACCTATAAAGATAATCAATAATGATTTTATAAGCTGGTTTTGAGTATTTTGCTTTATAAGTTCCATAAAAAATAATACTCTTATTTTTATCTTTAATCTATATTAATTTAAATGAATAAGATTCAAAAAACAGATCATTTTTATCTAATTGATGGATCGGGTTATATATTTAGAGCATATTATGCCTTACCACCATTAACTCGAAAAAGTGATGGATTACCGACTGGAGCAGTAAGTGGTTTTTGCAGTATGTTGTTTAAACTCCTTGAAGACTCGAAATCAAATGAAAATCTACAGAAACCAACTCATTTTGCTGTAATTTTTGACTCAGCTAGAAAGACTTTTAGAAATGAAATCTATAGTGATTACAAAGCCAATCGATCTGAGGCGCCAGATGACTTAGCACCACAATTTGAATATATAAGAAAATCAGTTTTAGCCTTTAATTTGCCCTCTGTTGAATTAGTTAATTATGAAGCAGATGATTTAATCGCAACTTATGTTGATCAGATTTTAAAAAAAGGAGCAAAGGTAACAATAGTTTCATCAGATAAAGATTTGATGCAATTGTATAAAAAAGATGTTCGTATTTTTGATCCAATGAAAAATAAGTTCATCTCTAATGAAGATGTAAAAAACAAATTTGGGGTAGATCCAGATAAAGTTATAGATGTTCAGTCTCTAGCTGGGGATAGCAGTGATAACGTACCTGGTGTTCCTGGAATTGGTGTAAAAACTGCAGCAGAATTGATTAATAAGTATGGTGATTTAGAGACACTTTTAAAATCAGCAGATGAAATCAAACAAAATAAGAGAAGAGAGACTCTACTAAACAACAAAGATAAAGCTTTAATAAGTAAAAGATTAGTGACATTAAAGCACGATGCTCCAATTGAAATGAAACTCAATGATTTTGAATTAAAAAAAATTGATAAAGATAAACTTTATAAATTTCTACGAGAAATGGAGTTTAATAGGTTACTCAGCTCTGCTATTTCTGCTTATGGGGAGCCAGATTTTAATGGTGAAAAAAACGATGTTAAGTTAAAGGAAAAAAAAGTTGAAATAGATAAAAAAAATTATTTTTTAATAACAGAACACAGTGAAATTGATAATTGGATAAAGGAAGCTGAAGAAATAGGAGAAGTTGCAGTTGACACAGAAACAAATTCTTTAGATCCTCATCAAGCTGATTTAGTTGGAGTATCTTTGAGTTCTAAGATTGGAAAAGCTTGTTACATACCAATAGGACATAATTCAAAAAAGTGCATTGATAAAGACATAGTGCTTAAAAAATTAAAACCTTTACTTGAAGATCCAAGTATCAAAAAAATAGGTCAGAACATTAAATTTGATTTTATTGTATTTTTTAATCATGGGATAAACGTGTCAGCGATGGAGGACACCATGCTCATGTCTTATGTGCTTGATGCTGGAAAAAATAGACACAACATGGATACGTTATCTGAAATTCACCTGAATCATAAAACAATAAAATTTAGAGAATTAGTTGGATCTGGAAAGAAACAGATAAATTTTAGTGAGGTCGATTTAGAAAAAGCAAAAGATTATGCTGCTGAGGACGCTGACATAACTTATAGACTATATAAAAAATTTTATAAAAGTTTGAAAGAAGAAAAAATGATTAATATTTATGAAATTTTCGAAAAGCCATTACTTAGAATTTTGGCTGATATGGAAATACAGGGTATTAAAGTTGACAAAAAGTTTCTAAAAACATTATCTACTAAATTTGAAAAAAAGATTGAAAAAATTCAGAAAGAAGTTTTTAAACTCTCAAAAAAAGAATTTAATATTGCTTCTCCAAAACAACTTGGTGAAATTTTATACAATGATCTTAAGATTGCAGACTTAAAAAAAACTAAAAAGGGAAGTTTTGCAACAAGTGCCTCAGTACTAGAAGATCTCGCTTTTAAAGGTCATAAATTTCCACAATTAGTCCTAGACTGGCGGCAAGTTTCAAAATTAAAAAATACATATTCAGACTCTTTACCTGAACATATCAATCCTGCTACAAAAAAAGTTCATACTTCTTTTTTATTAGCAGCAACGACTACAGGAAGACTAGCTTCAAGTGATCCTAATTTGCAAAACATTCCAATTAAATCAGAAGATGGGAGAGATATTCGCAAAGCCTTTATTGCTGAGAAGGATAATATTTTAATTTCTGCAGATTATAATCAAATTGAAATGAGAATTTTAGCCGATTTGGCTGATGTTAAAGAATTAAAAAAAGCTTTTCAAAATAATGAGGATATACACTCTCTAACTGCTAGCCAAATTTTTAATATTGATATTAATAAAGTGAATCAAGACCAAAGAAGAAAGGCTAAAGCCATCAACTTTGGAATAATTTACGGAATTTCTCAGTATGGATTAGCGAAGCAAATTAATGTCTCTAATTTTGAAGCTGAGGAGTTTCTAAATTCATATTTTTCAAAGTTCCCCGAAATAAAAGTTTATATGGATCGAACAATTAAATTTTGTAGAAAAAGTGGTTATGTAAGTAATATTTTTGGAAGAAGATCTCATTTTATAAATATAAATGATAAAAATTATAATGTGAGAAACTTTCAAGAACGTGCAGCAATTAATGCTCCAATACAAGGGTCTGCAGCTGAAATAATGAGATTGGCAATGATAAGAATTGATAAAAAACTCAAAGAGCAAAAATTTAATAAAACAAAGATGTTACTTCAAATCCATGATGAACTAATTTTTGAAAGTCCCAAAAATGAAGTAAAAAAAATATCCAAAGTGATAATTGATGAAATGTCTAGCGTTGCTGAAAGTGATCAACATTCTTTTTCAATACCTCTTACAGTAGATTTAAACACTGGAGAAAATTGGGGTACATTACATTAATTTATTTGCCCAAATTAGAACAATTTAGTATTTTTATAATTAAGTATGCAAAAACAAACAATTGCCTTAGTAGATGATGACAGAAATATTCTAACCAGCTTAAGTATTGCTCTTGAGAAAGAAGGATTTAAAGTACAAACATACATTGATGGAGAGAGTGCATTAATTGGATTAACCAGGACACCACCAGATCTAGCTATTGTAGATATAAAAATGCCAAAAATGGACGGTGAGGAATTGCTCAAGAAATTGAGAAAAAAAACCTCATTACCAGTTATATTTCTGACATCTAAAGATGATGAAATTGACGAATTACTAGGACTAAAATTAGGTGCTGATGATTTCGTAAAAAAATCAGGTGGTTTTTCAATTAAAGTTTTAATTGAAAGAATTAGAGTTCAACTTAGAAAAAAAGACTCCAAAGAAACTCTTGAGGAAAATAAAAGTATTATATCGCATGGAAAATTAAAACTTGATCCGTCTCAATTAGAATGCGAATGGAATGGAAAACAATTACCTGATAAATTGACTACCACAGAATTTTTACTCGTAAAAGAGCTAGCCAAAAGACCAGGAATTATAAAAGAGAGAGCTCAATTAATGGACATAGCTTATAGAGAAGATACAGATATTGAGGATAGAACAATTGATAGTCACGTTAAAAGAATTAGAAAAAAATTCAAAAAAGTTGATCCTGAATTTTCAGCTATAGAAACTAGATATGGAAGCGGATATAGATGGAATGTTAGCTAATGCTCAGCAATTTTCTTAAGAACTTATCAATTTTAAAAAAATTTTTGTTCATAAATTCTATTTTTTTCACCATAATAGGCCTGTTCACGTTCGTTTATTTGAAAAATGTCCAACCAAACTTAATTAAAAAAAAATCCTCAAATCATATTGAGGTTATCAATAATACTATTGATAATCTAACAAGATTAAATGTAAAATTTGTTGAAAAAGATATTAGAAAATTTTTGTTTTCAACAAGATTTCTTTTTCAGAACTTGGATAGAGTAATATTTTTTGATAATAAACTTAACCTAATAGGAGACACTGATACATTAGACTTAGATCCAAGATCATTTTCACAAAGGTTGGATACTATTGAGTTAGAGGTTTTGGACTCAACAACAACAAAAAAAATCACTGAAGAAAAAAATATAGATATCGGAAATAAAAATAATGTGTCTTTAAATGATGTTCTTTTAAATTACGCAACGTCTAAAAATTTTGGAATCCCTTTTACATTTACCGAGGAAGAATTTAATAAATTTAAATTGACTACCATCAAAAACGTGATGAAGGATGGAAAAAATATTGGATATTTAGCAATAACAGAAAATGCCAATGATATAAAAGCTGCCATAGATGAAAGAAAAACTTTTGTAATTAGGACTGCAATTGCAGTTGGTATCGTAATATTGATTTTTTCGTTTGTTTTAAATAGATATTTTTTAAAACCAATTAAAAATTTAGTCAGTTATACCAAAATCATAAAAAATAAAGACACAAAAAAAACAAATATAGATACATTAAAATTAAGAAATGATGAACTTGGTTTACTCTCTAATTCATTGGATGATATGACTTTAGAATTACAAAAAAGAATTTCACATGCAGAAAATTTTTCAACTGATCTTGTACATGAAATTCGTAATCCATTGGCATCATTAAAAAGTGCATCAGAAATTTTACATGACGCACAAGACTCTGAACAAAGACTTAAATTGATTAATATTTTAAGCCACGATGTACAAAGAATTGAAAGATTGATTACTGATTACTCACAAATGTTAAAAGATGAAGTTGCACTAAGTAAAGAAAAAATTAAAAAAATAGACATTGAACCAATAATTAAGTCAGTAGTTGATGATTTTAATAACATTTATAAAGTAAAAAGAGGAATTAATATTTCTTATAAAAATGATGGTAAAAACAAATATTTGATTTATGGAATCGAAAACAGAATTGAACAAATCATTGCAAACCTTTTAGATAATGCAATTTCTTTTAGTGATGATAATAAAGATGTAATTGTGCAAGTTTCGAAATCAGAGGATAGCAAAGTGTACATAAAAATATTAGATGAGGGACAGGGTTTCAAAGAAAAAGATACAAATAAAATATTTAAAAGATTCTATAGTAATAGACCTGATAAATTTGGACAGCATTCTGGTCTAGGGTTAAATATAGTAAAAAATTTAGTTGATTTACATAATGCCACAATCAAAGCATCTAATAGACAAGATAAAAAAGGAGCGAGTATGGAAATAGAGTTTCCAAAAGTTTAAAGAGTTTTATTGATTAATTAATTGTTAATTGTTAGAAGAGCCACGATGGAAGATTATAAAGTAAAAGATTTATCACAAGCAGAATTTGGACGAAAAGAAATTTCAATTGCTGAAAGTGAAATGCCAGGACTTATGGCTTTAAGGGAGGAGTACGCTGGAAAATCTCCTTTAAAGGGTGCAAAAATCATAGGTTGTTTGCATATGACAATACAAACAGCAGTATTAATTGAAACCTTAGTAGATTTAGGTGCAGAAGTAAGATGGTCGTCTTGTAACATTTTTTCTACTCAAGACCATGCAGCAGCAGCAATAGCAAAAGCTGGTATTCCAGTTTATGCGTGGAAGGGAGAAACAGAGGAGGAATATGTTTGGTGCATAAAACAAACCATTGAAGGTAATAAAAGTTGGAAACCTAATATGCTTTTAGATGATGGTGGGGATTTAACAGCAATGATGCACAATGAATATAAAGATCTATTAAAAGATGTTAAAGGAGTTTCGGAAGAGACAACTACAGGGATAAAAGCTTTGAATAAAATGGAAAAAGAAAATTCTTTGTTGGTTCCAGCAATAAATGTGAATGATTCTGTTACCAAATCAAAATTTGATAACTTATATGGGTGTAGAGAAAGTTTAGTTGATGGAATTAGAAGAGCCACTGATGTAATGATGTCTGGAAAAATTGCAATTGTTGCAGGCTTTGGTGATGTTGGAAAAGGAAGTGCTGCATCATTAAGGCAGAGCGGGGCTCGTGTATTGGTTACTGAAGCAGATCCAATATGCGCATTGCAAGCTGCAATGGAGGGTTACGAAGTTGTTTTAATGGATGAAGCAATTAGTAAAGCAGATATAGTTGTAACTGCGACTGGTAATAAAGATATTGTTACAGCTGACCATATGAGAGATATGAAGGATAGAGCAATCTTATGTAATATCGGACATTTCGATAATGAAATTCAGGTTGAAGCTTTGAAAAATTACAAATGGACTGAAGTAAAACCCCAAGTACATGAAATTGAACTACCTAGCAAAAAAAGAATAATTTTATTAGCAGAGGGTAGATTAGTAAATTTGGGCTGTGCTACTGGGCATCCAAGTTTTGTAATGAGTGCTTCTTTCACAAATCAAGTTATTGCTCAAATAGAACTATGGAATAATCATAAAAATTATGAAAACAAAGTTTATGTTTTACCAAAACATTTAGATGAGAAAGTAGCCACACTTCACCTTAAAAAAGTTGGTGCTAAATTAACTAAACTTTCTAAAGATCAAGCAGATTATATCAGTGTAGGGGTAGAGGGACCTTTTAAACCTAATGCCTATCGCTACTAAAAGTGATTTTATCAATTTATCTTCAGAAAAAAAAACAGAGGAATTAGCTCAAAAGATTTCAAAGAGATTGAAATTAGGACATGTAGTTTTTTTTGTGGGTGAGATGGGTGTCGGAAAGACTACTTTTATTAGATATTTAATCAACAATTTTCAAAAACAAAATGGACTTAAAATAACTGAAGTAACAAGTCCTACATTCAATTTATTAAATGAGTATCAAATTAAACAAATCAAAATTAATCATTATGATTTATTTAGAATAAATAGTTTAGATGAAATTCACAATCTAGGATTATTTAATGATATTACTAATGCTATTACATTAATTGAATGGCCACAAAAAATAAAACCGAAACCAAAAAATTTGATAGAATTAAATTTCGAATATGGAAATGATTACAAGGAACGAATATTAAAAATTAAGGGTTTAAATTTGTAATTATAGATAAATGCAAAATCTTAAAAAATTAAAAGGAGACGCGTCACATAGAAAGTTTTTTAGAAAAAAATCTAATTATGGTAATTCTATTGTAATTCAAGCAAAAAAGGACAAATTTAAAAATCTTCTTGTTTATGCTGCAATTAGCAATATTTTAAATAAAAATAAAGTTCTAGCTCCAAAATTATATAAAGAGAGTTATAAAAATAATTATATTGAAGTTGAGGATTTTGGAAATAAGACAATTTTTCAAATTTTAAAGAAAAATAAAAATAAAAAATTATTATATTTTAAAGATATAATTAAATTGCTTAATCAAATACAGTCAATAAAAGATAAAAAAATAAGAAATTTTAAAAATAAATATTATCGAATACCTGAATATAAAGATAAAACATTAATTCAGGAAGCTAATTTATTTTGTGAGTGGTATGTGAAAAAAAATTTGTCAAAAAATAAGAGACAAGACTTTAATAAAAAGTTTAAAAAAATAATTAAAACTTTATCTTTATGTCTTAAGATGAAAAAAAATGTATTTGTTCATAGGGATTTTCATGTATCAAATTTAATGCTTGTTAATAACAGAATAGGTGTAATTGATAGTCAAGATGCTTTAATAGGAAATAGAGCTTATGATTTAGCTTCTTTAGTAGATGATGTAAGATTAAGAACCTCAAAAGCTCTAAAAAAAAAAATTTTTGATTTTTATATAAAAACTCAAAAAAAGATTGATAAGAAAAAAATAAAAAATGATTTTGAAATTTTATCTATTTTAAGAAACCTGAAAATAATTGGAATATTTACACGTCTCGCAATCCAAGATAAAAAAAAGGATTATCTAAAATTAATACCTTATGCGTGGGAATTGATTTCCTTAAGAATCAATGAAAATGAAATTTTCTTAGATTTAAAAAAATTACTAAATAATAATTTTAAAAAAAATTTATGAAAATTAATAATGCCTTTATTCTCTGTGCTGGATTTGGCAAAAGACTAAATCCTTTAACTCTTAAAAAACCCAAACCATTACTTCAAATCAAAAATCAAACAATTTTAGAGGATTGTATTAATACTGTAATAAAACTGAAAGTTGAAAATATTTTTTTAAATACTTTTTATTTAAGTGAGCAAATTATTGACTTTTTTAAAAATAAAAATTTTTCAGTAAAAATAAAAATTATAGGGGACGGTAAAGAAATTTTAGATACTGGTGGAGGAATTTTAAATTTGATCAACCACTCAGATTGTGAGGATTTTTTTGTTTTTAATCCTGATACTATTTGGAATGAAAATTATGTGAGTGAAATTAACGATATGCAAAAATATTATTTTCAAAATAAATTAAATAATATTCTTTTGTTAGTTAATAAAAAACTAAGTTTTGATAATAACCTAGAGGGCGATTTTGATTTAGAAAATAATATAATTAAACAAAGTTTTGAAAAAAACTTTATATATACTGGTTGTCAAATTTTGAATAAAAACTTATTTAATGAATATGAAGTAGAAAACTTCTCAGTTGCTAAAATTTGGAATAAATTATTAATGAAACAACAGTTAAGTGGATTTGAGAGCACCAATAAATTTCACCATTTAACGAACTTAGAAATTTTTAAAAAACTAAAAGGTTCTTAGATCTCTCTTTATCTAGATATTTACATTCATTTATTTTCAAATTTTCACCGAAATTGATTATCAAGGGATTTCCTGTTGGAATTTCTAAACTTGAGATTTGATTGTTATCTAAATTGAAAAGATATTTACATAAAGCTCTTATAGAGTTTCCGTGTGCTGTAATTAATATATTTTTATTTGTTAGTTTAGGTTGTATTTCTTTTTTGAAATACTCCAAAACTCTGTTGTATGTATCTTTTAAAGATTCTGTGTCAGGGATGAGCTCTTTGGGTATTTTCTCGTATGTTTCAATGTTTACTGGATGGTAAGAGCTTTCTCTACTAAGCTTACCGGGCTTGATATCCCAAGATCTTCGAAATTCAAAAACTTTATCTTCACCGATTTTTTTTGCAGTCTCAATTTTATTCAACCCTGTAAGCTCACCATAGTGTCTTTCGTTTAGCTGCCAGGCTCTTGTAAAATTCTTTTTTGATTTTAATACTTTTTGTATTATTTTAAGAGTATGGTTTGCTCTTACTTGAAACGAGGAATAATAAAAATCTATATTTATATTTTGATTTTTGATAAGTAAACCGGCTCTCTCGGCTTCTATTTTACCTTGATCTGTGAGATCTACATCAACCCAACCGGTGAATCTTTTTTCAAGATTCCAAATACTCTGACCATGTCTTACTAATATCAAAAAACTCATCTTGTCATATCTAAAAAATTATTTATAAAAAATTCATTTAACTAAATGTCAAAATTTTTTTCTACATATAAAGTAATATTTTATTTAATTAATGTCCTTTTAATTATTCTATATCTATATCCTGGAAGTCTATTAGGCTGGATAATTTATGACAATAAAAGTATACAACCTCAAATAACACCAAATTTTGTTATATCATCAAATCATTTTTATGTATTTGTATTAATTTCAATTATTGGTTTTTTAACTTTTGCTAATTCTAAGAAAAATATCTTATTACTATTATATTTAATTTTTCTTTCTATCACGCTTGAAATTTTTCATCTATTTATACCTGAAAGAAGTTTTCAATGGTCTGATTTATTTGGAAATTTATTGGGTGTTATTGTTGTAATTCTTCTTAATAATTTTATAAATAAATATGGGAGATTTAAAAAATAAATTATTAATTTTTATTTATTTTTTTACAATTGGATGCTCATCAATTCCTTCAAACACTTCTAACAGTTGTTCAATTTTTAGTGAAAGATATCTATGGTATAAACATACGAAAAAAGTTGAGCAAAAGTGGGGCACGCCTATATATATTCAATTAGCTATAATAAAAATGGAGTCTGATTTTGATTGGCTTGCTAAACCGGCAAGACAAAAAATTTTTAAAGTGATACCTTATAAGCGGCCTTCCAGCTCTTTTGGTTATTCGCAAGCAGTCAAAGGAACTTGGGAGCAATATAAAAGAGAAACTGGTAATAAATTAGCAACAAGAGCAAGATTTAAAGACAGTGTCGACTTCATTGGATGGTATACAAATAAATCAGAAAACATTTTAAAGATATCAAAGAAAGATGCTTTCAAACAGTATCTTGCATATCATGAAGGATGGGGAAATTATAAAAATTATAAAAAAAATAAAAAAGTAATTGGACTAGCAAAAAAAGTTGAGAGACAATCTAATAAATATAAAAATCAATTATTGAAATGTAAAAGCAAATTAAATAGAAAAAAATATATTATTTTTTAGACAATTCTTTTTTTAGTTCTAAGTCAACTATATCAATCCTTTTTGTATTTTTTGCTAACGCAAGATACATTGAGGGAGTCACATACAAAGTAAAGAAAGTTGAAATAATCATTCCCCCTAATATTGTAGAACCAACTGCTAATCTTGACCCTTCTCCTGCACCTGGGCCAAAATTTCCAATCACTAAAGGCATCATTGCAATCATGGTACTAAGTGATGTCATTATAATTGGTCTAAAACGAACAGCGCACGCTTCTTTAACAGCTATTTCAATTGATTTTCCACTAGACCTAATTTGGTTTGCGTAATCTACAATTAAAATACTATTTTTAGTTGAGATACCTATTAGTATAATTAAGGCAATTTGTGAAAAAATATTTACTGAGCTATTTAAAAATAAAATAAACACTAATCCTCCAAAAATAGCCAAAGGCACTGTTAAGATTATTACAAATGGATGAATGAATGAGTTGAATGTTGCAGCCATAACCAAATAAGCAGTTAGTAAAGCTAAAGCAAAAATTACAAATAATTCATTACTTGTCTCTTTTATTTCCTCTGACTTTCCTTTCCAAGTAATTTGGTTTCCTGGTGCTATATCATCCATAACATTTTCGAAGTATTTAATTGCTTCTGTTAGTGTATACCCCTCATTAATATTTGCAGAAATTGTTACTGCTCGTTGTCTATTATATCTAGCAAGTTCCTTTGCTGAACCCTCTTCCTTAAAACTAACAAGATTTGCTAAAGATATTAATTTTCCATTTGTTTCAGAGCGAACAAATATTTTTGAAACACCCTCTTTATTTCTTCGGTCAGATAAATATTGTTGAACAATTATTGGATATTCTTTGCCTAATTTATTAAAAGTCGTTATTTTTTTACCTCCGTAAAGTGTTTCAAGTGTTTCACCAATTGATTTAGTTGAGACACCTAGATCTTTGGCTTTATTTTTATTTATTATTAATTTTACCTCTGGTTTGTTTCGATTATAATCAGACTCAATTCTTGAGAGATTTTTATTAGATCTGAGTGTTCGTATAACTTTTTTTTGTATCGCCTCAAGTTCCTCATAAGTATTTCCATAAATGACCATTTGAACTGGTTTGTTGTAATTTGATACTCTTATAGATTGAGGAGATATAGGAAAAGCTAGGGCTTGGGGTAAAGTTACTATTTTCCCAATCGCTTCTCTAAGAACAACTTGTTGACCTTTTTTACGATTTTTCCAATCATCAAGGAGAGCGATTATTATAAAACTATTATATGAATTAGCTGAATTTCCAAATCCTGGAACACGCATTATAAATCTTGAATATGGACTATCCTCAGCTTGTAGCAAAGGAATAAGTCTTGCCTCTACTTTTTGGGCTTGTTCTTGAGTATATTCAAAAGAACTTCCTTCATCAGTTGAGCCAATTATTAGATATGCTCCCCGATCCTCCATAGGCAAAAGTTCTTTTTTTGAAAAACTAAATAAAAGCGCTGAAGCAATTATTATAAAAATAATAAAAAAACTTACACTTTTAGTTTTATTAATAACACCAACTAAAGTTTCCTCATAAAATTTTGCGAAGTTGGAAAAAATTTTTTCAAATTTTTGGATAAAAATTTTTTTTGATTTTTTTTTGTATAAAAATTTACTTGCAAGCATTGGGGATAAAGTTAATGCAACAAAAGAAGAAACTACAATTGAAAAAGATAATGCAATCGCTGTTTCTCTAAATAATGTTCCAGAAATTCCCTCAACAAATATTAATGGTAAGAAAACTGCTACTAGAATTAGTGTTGTAGCTACGATAGCAAAAGAAATTTGTTTAGAGCCTTTATAAGCTGCAACAAGTGGGGTCTCACCATTCTCTATTCGTCTGTATATTGCATCTGTCATAATTACTGAGTCGTCTGTGATTATACCAATCGCTAAAATAAAACTTAAAAGGACAAAAATATTAATAGAGAGATCAAATATGTATAAGCCGAGAAAGGAAGCTATTAAACTCACGGGTAGTGCAATAGCAGGTACGATGACTGCCTTTAAATTCCCTAAAAATAAATAAATTATTAATACAACTAAGATAAACGCAATGACCAAAGTTTTATATACTTCTTCAATCGCAGCCTCAACATAGTTAGCTCTATTAAACGAAACCCTTAAATCTAATTCTTCTGGTAAAGATTTTTTTACTTCAACAATTTTTTTTTTGATATCATTTGAAAGTTCTACCGTTGAAGCACCACTTCTTGCGTAGATACCTATTCCTACGGTTTTCAAATTTATTTGATCTTTAGTTTGAGCTTTAAAAAGAGTTTTCTCTGATACTGGGCCGAATTCAACATTTGCTACGTCTGATAACTGAATTACACGATTACTACTTTTTTTGATGGGTATTTGCTTTATAGTTTCAATATCGTTGTATGATTTATCTAGATTTAGTGTTAAGTCGATATTATCTGCTTCTAACGTTCCTGCAGGCAAACTTATATTTTCTCCACGAATTGCAAATTCAACTTCTTTAATGGTTAAATCATTAGCTGCTAGTTTAATAGGATTAATCCAAACTCTAATGCTTAATTCTCGTAATCCACCAACCCTTATTCTTCCAACATTTTTAACACTTGAAAATTGGTCTACAAGATATCTCTCCGCGTAATCTCCTAACTCAAGGTCGCTCCATGAAGATGAGGATAATGACAGCCACATTGTTGTTGTAAACCCTGCAGCTCGTTTAAGTATTTGCGGTGGATCTGATTCTGTTGGTAAGTTATCCACAACTCTTGCAACTCTTTCTCTTATATCATTGGCGGCATTATCTAGATCAATACTCGTATCAAACTCGACATTAATTGTACTTCTTCCATTTTCAGATTTGGAGTCTATATTTTTTATACCCTCCGCCCCACCAATAACATCTTCAACAACTTGTGTGACTTCTTGATCTACTATTGAAGCTGATGCAGACTTGTAGTCTACTTGAACTTGAACAACAGGTGGTTGAATTCCATTGGGCAATTCTCTAACGGGTAATTTCCAAAAAACAAATAAACCGAATATGATCAGTATTAGTGACATAACCCAAGATACCGTCGGTCTTTTAATACTTAATTCAGTAATAAACATTATTTATTAATAGGTTTTATTTTTCCACGAGGCCTTACCTTCTTTAGACCCTCAGCTACAATTATATCACCCGCATTTAAGCCTGAAATTATTTCAATGTTACTATCACCTCTAAGGCCAGTTTTTACCTCAGTTTTATTTGCAATATTTTCTGCATTAATTTTGTAAACATATGATTTATCGCCCTCTATCATCACACTTGTATCAGGTACACTTAAAGAACTTCTCAAATCAAATTTTACTCTTACCTCTAAAAGTGAACCTGAAATTAATTCTAAATTTTCGTTTTCCACTTTTATTCTTGATAACAAACTTCTGGTGTCCGCATTTATTCTGCTTGAAACAAAATCTATTTCACCTGAAAAAGTTTTATCTTTAAAACTAGATAAGGTAACTTCGACTGGAAGACCTTTTTTTATAAATTTAGAGTAACTTTCTGGAATTTTAATATCTGAGTAAATTATTGAATTATCATCAAGTGTAATGATAAATATGTTATTTGAAACAAGAATGTCCTCAGTTAAACCTGTATAACCAAGAACCCCACTAAATGGAGCCAATATATCCCCACTTTTTAATTTAATTAAAACATCTCCTTTTTTAACAAAATTCTTAAGTTTTAAATCCTCAAAAATATCATCTTTTTTAATCTTAAAAGTTTTTGATTTTTTAGAAATTGCTGTACCGTATGTTTCTATTTGTTCAGAGAATTCTTTTTCAATAACTTCAGTCACAATTATTCCTGGCGGTGGTATCTTACTGAATTTTTTTTTAAAATGATTACCAATCATGGATCTTCCAACAATTACAATTGCAATTATTAGAAAAAACACAAATATTATTGAAATCGTTTTCGTAGATCTTTTCATATAAAAATTAAATTAATCCGTATTCGGCCCAAGAGCCATCATATATACAAGGAAGATATTTATCATTAATTAAAGAATAAGCTAGTGCCAAAACACACGCTGTAACACCTGAACCACATGAAAAAACAATCTTTTTTTGTTCTAAACTTTCAATACTTGTCTTAAAAATTTTTTTAAGCTCATCTTTATTTTTAAAAGTTTTATCGTCATTTAGACAGTCATTAAATGGTATACAAAAAGAGTTTTTTATACATCCGCTTCTAAGACCTTTTCTGGGTTCAGGGATTTTACCCTCAAATCTTTCTCTACTTCGAGCATCAATTAATGTGAATATTTTTTCGTCTATATTTTGATTAATTGCTTGTTTACTCTTAACAAGATCTTTTCTCTCGCTACTTTTATAATCTGATTTATCTATATTTGAAATTTCATCAGTTACTTTCTTTTTTTCTTTAAGCCATTTTCTTAAACCACCATTTAAAACATTTATTAATTTTGGATCATGACCGTAATAGATAAAATTAAACCAGCCACGACATGAGCTTATAACATCTGAATTATCATAAATGACTATTTCATCATTTTTTTTTATTCCCATGTTTGAAACAATTTTATCCCAACTAATTTGGTCAACTAACATATGTGGTAAAGTAGTATCTTTTTTTGAATTCTCATCTATATCAAAAAAAATTGCGTTAGGTATATGAAGAGATTTATATTCTTCAAATCCACTTCTCTGTGTTTGAGGCATATGCC
This sequence comes from uncultured Pelagibacteraceae bacterium, assembly GCA_902597725.1. Classification (GTDB taxonomy): domain Bacteria; phylum Pseudomonadota; class Alphaproteobacteria; order Pelagibacterales; family Pelagibacteraceae; genus Pelagibacter. The sequence continues at coordinate 39,487 of CACJYQ010000001.1, read as the reverse complement.
AAGAGCAGTCAATAATTTTCACCTTAGTTAGGTTTTTTTCTAACCAATCAGTTTCAACTAAAGACATGTTACCGCTTTTCCAAGTATTTTTGATGATATTCCTCAGCTGGACAGTAATTTTTTAGTAAAGATATTTTTGTCACAACTTTTCCAGATAAACGTTCGTTCACCTCGTTTAATACCTTCTCAGCAATCATTTTTTGATTGTCATTCAGATAAAATATTTCACTTCTATACTGAGTTCCAAAATCTGGTCCTTGAGAATTCAAAGTAGTTGGATCATGAATTTGAAAAAATATTTTTAAAATTTTTTCGTAAGAAATAATTTTTTCATCAAAATCTAGCTTAACCACCTCGGCATGATTTGTATTACCAGTGCAAACTTCTTTATATGTGGTAATAGAGCTATTACCTCCACAGTAGCCAACTTCTGTTTTGATTATGCCATCTATTTTACTGAATTTAATTTCAGGTCCCCAAAAACATCCAAGTGCTAAAACAGCTATTTCCATTGAATAAGATTTAATTTAATTTACAAATTATTCATATGCTAAGTAAAAATCAATTGGGATTTTTGTACATGTTTTTGTCCATTTGTGCATTTTCATTAATGGATTTAATTGTAAAGTGGTCTATAGATTATCCTATCGGACAGGTTTTGTTTTTTAGAGGTTTTTTTGGAATAATTTTTTATTTTTTTATAATTCCAAAAGAAAGATTTCATAATTTTTACAAAACTCAACGACCAGGATTACATGCTTTAAGATGTGGCTCAGGATTAATAGCTCTAATTGCAATATTTATTGCTTTAAGGCAGCTGCCATTAGCAACTGTTGTAAGCATCTCTTTTGCCGCTCCAATATTTACAACAATATTATCTATTTTTCTATTAAATGAAAAAGTTGGAATTTTTAGGTGGTTAGCAGTGATCATAGGCTTTGTTGGAATTCTCATAATCACAGAACCTGGTATCACTGAATTAAATATTTATTATATTTTTCCGATTATATTTTGTTTAGGTCTATCCTATGTAGCTATAACTATTAGACAACTGTCAACAACCGAACCAGTGTGGTTAATTTCTTTTTATTTTTCGTTAGCAATTACATTATTAAGTTTTTTAACTATCCCTCAGGGCTGGGTTATGCCTACTTTTAATCATTTCATACTTTTATCTTTGATAGGTATTTTCGGAGGTGTTGCAAACTTGTGGTTAAGTCAATCATATAAATTTTCTGAGGTTTCTTTAGTAACACCCCTTAAATATTTGGCTTTAGTTTTTGCTATTATATTTGGATATTTCATTTGGGACGAGATACCGACGTTTAAAACGTTAATAGGATCATTATTGGTAATTGTTTCAACGCTTATAATTTTTAGAAGAGAGATTTATAAGAAAAAAATTATAACATCTAGGTCAATTAATGACTAAAGTACCTAAATATTGGAATAAAGCAAAAAAATACTTATCTAAAAAAGATCAAACACTTTCTAAGTTAATCAAAAGTTACGAAAGCCCCTCAGAAACTATTTTAACTTCTAGGAGAGATATTTTTTTTTCATTATGCAAAAGTATAATTGGACAACAAATAAGTGTTGCAGCAGCGAATTCTGTTTTTCTTAAATTTAAAAAGAAATGTAAAAATAAAATTAACGTCAAAACAGTATCTAGACTCACTTATGCTCAATTGAAAAGCTGCGGATTAAGTAGACAGAAAGTATTAGGCATAAAGAGTTTAGCCAAACAAACAATTGAAAAAACTTTTAATCCTAAATTGATTGATAAGATGACGGATGAGGAGGCTATAAGTTACTTATCGCAATTAAGACAAATAGGAAGATGGTCAGCTGAAATGATCTTGTTATTCACATACAATAGATCAAATATTTGGCCAATTCAGGATATCGGTCTTTTAAGAGCTATTTCAAAAAATTATAAAAAAAAATATTTACCACCTGAAAAATTTGTATCATTATTAAGAAAAAGATTTAGTCCTTATTGTTCTGTTGCAACGTGGTATTTATGGAGAAGCATAGATCCTGAGCCTATTCAGTACTAAATCCTTCAACAACTTGCATATGTCTTTTTGTAGTTTTTTTTGCTACTGCCCAACTATCTTGATATTCTTTAGAGGAATGACACTCTAGTGCTTTCTCATAACTTGGAAATTCCCACACAACAGTCCTACTAAAATCATCACCATCAAAGGTCTCGTGCTTGCCACCTCTTATCAATGGGACACCACCATAACTTTTAATTACTGGTGTTGCTAATTCTGAATATTTTTTAATATTTTCTTGATTATCAATCTTAAAGTATAAACTTACCCAATAACCTTTTTTCATATTAATCAATCCATTCTTGGTAATTATGCAAATTATCTATCAAAAACTTTGGTAATTTGTCTAGAGGATATTTTTCAAGTTTTTTACCATGACCTATTTTTTGAGCCCTTTTATCTAAAGTTAGATCATAAATTGCAATTTTATTTTTAATGATATTGTTAATTTCGTCGATTGAAATAGGATTTAAGTCAAATTCTCTATGATGTAAGTATGACCTAAGTTTATGTTCGATTTCATCTGCATTTTTTAAGTAAGTAAAATGCCACCCTCCATTATCTATTATTTTTATGTTTATAAATTTTGTCTTAGAAAATAAAACATCAAATCTAAAAAAGGAATATTTTCTGACCTTTATATTTCTCAACCATTGAGGAGATTTTAAATACTTCTTTTTACAAGCTCTTGTTCCTGTCCAAAAAAAGTTAGGTAATTTTAGATTAAATTTATAGTAAAACATTTCTTGTCTAAACATAATTATTTTTTGATCAATCTTGTTAATCTCTAATCCTTCTAAGTTAGGTATTTCATCTACATCTGAGATTAAAATTAAATCTTCTTCTTTGGCATCTTTTAATCCATTAAGAATAAAGTTTCTTTGTTCATTCTCTTGTAAAATTGAATTTGATATATATTTTTCTGATTTAATATCCTCATTATCGTTACTTAAAATTTCTTTAATATCTTTAGGTTTATTATCGTATACCAAATAAATAATCTTTTCTTTGAACTTTTCGAATTTTTTACTATTAAATTGAAGACTCCTCTTATCACCTTTGTGTGTGAAGCTACTTTCAACTATTACAAAATAATCAACATATTTATCTAATATATTAAGTCTAAGATCTAAAAGAACCTCCTCGTTAAAATACATAAAACAATCAAAAATTTTCATAATGCCTTTTTTAATCTTTTTTAATTTTTTTTATATGATAAAAAAATTTATGGCAGATAAATTAATAGTTAGTTTTGAAGAATATATCAAAATAGTTGAGAAATTAGCTATTGAAATCCATAACAATTACAAACCCACAGTGTTGGTTGGAATAATGAGAGGGGCAGCACCTATAATTGATATTCTCTCAAGGATATTAAAACTTCCGATAGCGTACATTGTTATTCAAAGTTATACAGGAAAAGGACAAGAGGACCAACAAGGTGAACTAATGTTTGCAAGAGAAATAAGTTCTCTGGCTAAAGATGAAGATTTTGAAAAAATTCTTTTAATCGATGATTTGTCAGATACAGGACTAACACTAAACAAAAGCATTGAATGGTTGAAAGGTTACGAGCCAACAAAAAAATTTATTAAAGAAATTAAAACTGCTTGTTTATGGAAAAAAAAATCATCTTCTTTTGAGCCAGACTTTTGTCCAATTAAACTAGACTCTGATCCCTGGATCGTTCAGCCAACAGAACATTATGAAGAACTTTCTATTGAAGAAATTATAAAAAAAACTGGTTAACGGAGCTAGAAACTAGCCCCGTTAAATTTTATTTAGCTTACAGCAAAACTTACAACACTAAGAATAGCAACAACCCATATTGCTGGAGAAGTATTTGAAAATTTCCCAGTAAATATTTTTATTAAAGCATATGAAACAAACGCTAAAGCAATTCCATTACTGATACTATAAGTTAATGGCATAGCAATCATAGCTAAAATTGCTGGAGCTGACTCTGAAATGTCATTCCATTCTATGTCGGTAATATTTCTAATAAATAAAACAGAAACAAAAAGTAAAGCCGCACCATCGATTTGTTTAGGCAAACTTGTAGCAAGAGGCGCAAAAAATATACATGCTAAAAACAATATACCTATCACAAGAGAAGTCATCCCAGTTTTACCACCTGCCTTTACGCCAGCACCTGACTCAACATAACTAGTAACAGTTGTTGTTCCCATCATGGCACCCGCAACAGTCCCAACGCTGTCAGACAACATTGCTTTATTAATGTCTTCAACTTTTCCTTGTTTATCAACTTTTCCTGCAACGTTTGCAACAGAAGTTAATGTTCCAGCTGTATCAAAGAAATCTATGAATAATAAAGTAAATATTACTGTAGACATTCCAGCAGTCATGGCAGCGGACAAGTCAAATTCAAAAAGGTATGTCATCGGAGGTGGCGCACTTGCTAAACCATTAAATTTAGCCAGACCAGTAGCCCAAGCAATAACACTAAAAAATAAAATACCTATAATGATATTTCCTTTAACATTCATTTTTTCAAGCACGATAATTGCAATAAATGTTGCGCATCCAAGAAGTACTAAAGGGTCGCTTAAATTTCCAAGTTGTACTAGTGTTACAGGATTATCAACTACTACTTCCATAATTTGTAATCCAATTATTGCAAGAAATAATCCAATACCCGCACCAATTCCTAGTTTTAAACTTTTTGGAATTGAGTTGATCAACCAGGCTCTTATCGGTGTAAGTGAGATGATTAAGAACAATACCCCCGCAACCAAAACTGCACCAAGAGCTTCTTGTGGCGTATAACCCATGCCAGCACAAACTCCAAAAGCAACAAATGCATTAATACCCATACCTGGAGCAAGTCCAATTGGCCAAGTTTTTCCGTAAAAGGCCATTATGAAACAAGCTAAAGCAGTTGCTAAAATAGTTGCTGTGTAGACTGCGCCGAAATCAAAAAAACCTTTTTCAGGGCCGGCGAATTCACCTGATAAGATGAACGGATTTAAAAACATTATGTAAGCCATTGTGAGGAACGTTGTTGTTCCTGCAATTACTTCAGTTTTAAAATCAGTTTTATGTTTTTTATATTCAAAATATTTTTCAAGCATTTATCCTCCTATAAGCCTAAAAATATTTGATTCTCTCTTATATTGCCCGTCAAAACTAATTCTTATTAACAATATTCAACCCACAAGTTTATATTTATGCCATAATTAGGTTGTTATTATAAAATTATGAAAAAAATTAAGATCTCAATTCTAAGTGTATTTATAATATTTTCTTTATTGGGTTGTCAGACAATTAAGCAAAAAACTGACGCTATTGTTGAGAAGGAAAATAAAAAATTAAGTGCATTTATAGGTAAATCCTCTCAGGATTTAAAAAGCAGCTTAGGTAGTCCAGATGAAGATTTTAAAAATGAAAAAGGAAATTTAGTTTTAGTTTATAACACAAAAAAATACGGAATACCTTGCGAAAGAAGGTTTGAAGTAGATGCAAAATTGATTGTTATTGGATTTGTTTCTAACGGTTGCTTTTGATTACCTGCGGAGAATTTATCTCCGCAAGTAAGGTATACTTATTTAATTTCAATAAGTTTTCTTTTTTTATGCTCAGGAACAATTCTTTCACAAGATATTGTTAAAAGACCATCTTTTAACTCAGCACCATTAACTTTCACATCGTCAGCTATAGTAAATGATCTGGCAAATTGTCTTTGAGAAATACCTTTGTGAATTATTTCTCCATCAGCATTATTATTTTCAGATTTATTAACTTGTTTAGTTCTTACAGTTAATAAATTATCTTCAAACTCAACTTCAACATCGTTTTTATTAAAACCAGCTAAAGCAACTTCGATTGCATAATTATCCTTACCAGTTTTTCTGATGTTATAAGGTGGGTAGTTTGACTGCATAGTCAAAGAACCATTACCAAGCATGTTTTCAAATTGGTCAAACATATCGTCAAAACCAATTGAAAAAGGTCTCAGTGAGTTGAAAATAGATAAATCCTTACTTGTCATAATATCCTCCTTTGTTAAGCAAGTTTATTTATTGTTAGCCCCATTAGGCAACTAACAATATTTAAATGGGAATTATTTTTTTTTTTTCAAGATATCAAATTTAAATTTTTTCAGAGATCTTTAAAATAAATGCGTAGTCAAAAGCTATTTCTTCAATTGCACCATCTCTACCTGACTTACCTCCGTGACCTGCATTCATTTCAGTTTTCAACAAAAGCAATTTATTATCAGTTTTTAAATCTCTAAGTTTAGCTGTAAATTTTGCTGGTTCATCGAATAGCACTCTATTATCACTTAAGCTTGTAGTAATTAACATGTGAGGGTAATCCATTTTTTTAATATTATTATATGGAGCATAAGAATAAATATAATCAAAATGTTCTTTTTTATCTTTTGCATTTCCGAATTCATCAAATTCTCCAACAGTAAGGGGCAAAGAATGATCCAAGTTAGTTGTTAATGAGTCAACAAACGGCACTGCCATAACAATTCCAAGAAATAATTCCGGGGATTGATTGACTACTGCTCCCATTAACAAACCACCAGCTGATCCACCCATACCAATAATTTTTCCTTTCGATGAATATCCTTTTTCAATCAAAAACTTTGCTACGTGTATATAATCTTCAAATGTATTTTTTTTATTTAGAAGCTTACCTTCTTTCCACCATTTCATTCCTTTTTCCATTCCTCCTCTAATATGTGCAGTTACCCAAATAATATCTCTGTCAACTAAACTCAATCTAGTTGAGGAAAAATCTGGAGTCATTGAACTTCCATATGACCCATAGCCATATAAAAGTAAATTTGCTGAACCATTAATTTTTGTTTTTTTGTGTCTGGTAATTGTAAGTGGAACTAATCTTCCATCATGTGAAGGGCACTCTAGTCTTTCGACTATATAATCATCTGGATTATGACCAGATGGTATTTCTTGTTCTTTTACTAATTTTTTTTCTTTTGTTTTTAAATTGTATAAATAAGTTCTACCTGGTGTTTTCGGGGAAGAATATGACAAGTAAACTAAGTCAGTATCTTTATTTCTTTGTATCAACGAAACACTGGGCACAATCACAGTTTCGTCAGTAAATTTTAATTCTTCCTCGATTCCTGTTTGTTTATTTCTTACAAATAATTTTCCTAATGCATTCGATTTTTCTCCTCTGATAATCCAATCGTTTAAAAAAATTAATCCTCCAATTAAAACTTCCTCTTTAGCAGCTATATAAATTTCCCATTTTTGATTTGATAAATCTTCACAACTTTCAATTTTGAAATCCTCTGCGTTATCATTAGTATGACAATAAAAATATCCACCCCAAGAATTTACTGAATAAATTACACCTTTTTTTCTTTTTTTAATTAATTTTGGTTTTGGTTTTTTTTCTGTTACCCCAAAGTAGTATTGTTCGGAAGTATTATGATCCGATGTTGTTATAAAAAAATATTTTTCGTCTGAACTCAAACTTATGCCCACAGTAAATGCCTCACTTTTCTCTTCAAAAATAAGCTCATCATCTTTGACTGATGATCCAATTTTGTGTCTAAATATTTTTCTTGGTCTATGAAATTCATCAAGCTTTGAATAAAAAAAATATTGGTCGTCCAAACTAAAAGCAATACTTCCACTTGTTTCTTCTATTTTCTCGGTGACTAATTTTTCTGAGGCAATATTTCTTATGTAAATTGTATAATATTCAGATCCTTTTAAGTCTAAAGAATAACCTAAAAGTTTGTCATTATAACTTACCTCTAAATCACCTACACCGAAATATTCAGTTTTTAGTTTCTCTTTTTCTACATCACCATTCCAAAATTCTTCAACAGTATCACTTCCAATTTTCTTTCTAAGTTTTATCGAATAATTTCCTACCGCAGTTGTTTTGGTCCAATATTCATATTCTTTATCTTTAAATTTTAATGACTCATCATCTAACTTAATTCTACCTTTTATTTCATCAAATAAGATTTTCTGATATTTTTTTGTGTCTTTTAAATTATGTTCTGTAAAATTATTTTCTTCTTCTAGATATTTCCTAACATCTGGAAGTAGCTTGGAACTATCTTTTAAAACCTCAAGAATATTATCCTGATGGATCCAACTATAATTATCTTCCCAAGTGGTATTGTGACAAGATTTAAGCTCTGGTTTTTTTTTAAGTTGTGGTATTTTCATTAGGTCAAAAATATATGAATATAATAATTTATACAGTGGTTATATTAACCATTTTTTATTTTCTGTTACGTTTTATAACTAATATTTCATCTAGGAAAATTTCAAAGGGTCTAAGATTTTTAATTATATTAGGATTAATTGCTTTAGCAGTATTGTTTGCTATTGGCGGAAAATTTTTATTAACCCTACCTCTTACTTTGGCAAGTTTAGCTTTATTAAAATTAAAAGGTTTATCTATTTTCCAATTAATTTCTCTTTTTAGACTTATTCAGACATTAAGAAGATCTGGTCGCTTTTCTTTTAACCAAGCAGGTACCAATAACGTATCGTCTATATCAGTTTCAGAGGCATACAAAATTTTAAATTTAGATATGAATAAAAAAGTAACCAAAGAAGAAGTTAATAAAGCATATATAAAAATCCAAAAAAAGATTCATCCTGACATATCTCCTGAAACTTCAAGATTATCCTCAATTGTGAATGAGGCTAAAGATATTGTGCTAAACGATATTTCTTAAGCAATAATTTCTAAAAATCTCTCAAAAATTTTTTGTGGATCAATTTTATCTTTACCCAAAGTATTATGCGTGACTGTGCTTTCTCCCTCTGGAATTATTGGGAACATTCTTGAGCTATAATTTCCATAAATTAAGGGAGTATCAGCCATTAAAGTAATCGTTTTAATACCTAAAGCTGAGGATAAATGACTAAAGCTCGAGTCATTACAAATGGATACATTACAATTCTTAATTAATGGTAAAATTTCACTGATAGTAAAATTATCTAAACGAGTACAAAAATTCTTAAATTTAGACTGTAAAATTTCGTTTAACACTTCCTGTTCTTCAGTTGCCTTACCTGTTGCAAGAAAAAATCTGCAATTTTTTATATTTGATATTTTATCAATTACACTTAAGAAAGTTTTCGCAGGAATTCTTTTTGTAGGTCCAGAACCGCCTATGCCCAAGAGAATATTTGTAGTATTTTTATCTATTTGAAATTTTTGTGCTGCTTTAGAAATTGAATCATTATCGATTTGTACTTCAGGATCTTCATTAATGTCTAAATTTAAATTTTCTTTTAAAAATTTTTTAGGAGCTTCAATTATGTGTTGTTTGTTTTTTGTGAACAATGGATATTGGTAAATTTGTGGAATACCTGATATTTTAGCAATTAAGTTAAATCTTAAAGATGAATTAAAAATAAAAATTTTATCAAACTTATACTTTTTTAAATCTGTTGCTAATTTAAAAATACCAAAAAAACCACTATGTCTATTATTCGTTTTATTATCTCTCTCTAGGATGAGAATTTTATCAATATATTTTGTTTGGTGTAAATATTGATTAGCTTTTGAATTTTCTTTTACCAATATATTTATTGGTGAATTAAATTTTTTGGATAAAGCCTTTATAAATGGTAAGAAAATTATGGTATCTCCAATACCCATTCTGCTCTGAATTGCTAATATTTTCATATAGTATTTATAAACTTTACTGAGTATATTTTTATATAAATTTTTATTATGACAAAAATAAGTGGAATTTTTGCTGCTTCGATGTCAGTGCTTAACAATGATTTAAGCCTGAACGTCGAAAAAACAATAATACATGCTGAGAAGCTAATCGATCAAGGCTGTCACGGCACAGTAATATTTGGCAGCACAGGTCAGTCTCAATTAATACCTATTTCAGAAAAAATTGACTTACTTAACAATCTCTCAAAGAGTAAATATCAAGACAAACATATAATTGGCACAGGTCTAAACTCTTTAGGTGAAACAATAAATTTTATGAAAATAGCAATTTCATTGAACCTAAATAAATTTTTAATCATGCCTCCCGCTTATTATAGTTATGGTGATACAGAGGTTTTGGATTTTTATTCTAGAATAATTAATTCCGTGCCAAATTGTAAAATTATTCTTTATAATTTTGAAAAACTAAGTGGTTATAAATTTAGTTTGCAGTGTGTAGAAACACTCGTTAATAAATTTCCAGAACAAATAATTGGAGTAAAAGATAGCTCTTATAATTTGTATGAAAATTTAAAGCTTAAAAATTTTTCTATTTTACCAGGTTCAGAGACTAAATTGTTAAAAGGTTTGGAATTAGGGTGTTCTGGTATAATAACTGCAACATGCAACGTTACAGCAGAATTATCCAGGAAGGTTTATGATGATTTTTTTTCAAGAAAAAAGCAGTTACATAATGATAAGTTATGTGATGTAAGAAGCACTTTTGACAAATATAATCTTATTTCAGGTTTACACACTTACTGTGCTCAAAATGACAACATATATAGAAATATTTTACCACCACTAAGTCTCTTAAATCGAAATGATGAAGAAGAATTAATGAGTAGATTAAAGGACTTAGAGTTTTATAACAAATCAACTTTGGCAGCATAAAATGCAATTAGCAAGATTTCTTAATAAAGTTTTTAAAAAAGGTGGTTTTGTATTAACTGATGCTAATTCTAAAGATTACATTATAGGACAACCAGACAATAACCCTATTAAGTTAAAAATTTTAAATAAGAATCTTCATTATAAATTGTTATTCCATCCTGATCTATATTTTGGTGAGGCATATACTAATGGTGAAATTGTAATTGAAAACGGCACTCTTACTGATTTTTTAGATCTTGCATTAATGAATTTTGGAAGGGGAGAATTAAACTTTTTCAGTTATTTAATCAATAGATTAAGGGGATCATATAGATATTTAACTAACTTTAATTTTATTAAAAAATCCAAAATGAATGTATCCCATCATTATGATATTAAAGATGACTTGTATGACTTATTTTTAGATCCAAAAAGACAATATTCTTGTGCATATTTTAAAAATGAAAATGATAGTTTAGAAACAGCTCAAAATAATAAAATTCAACATATAATTAAAAAATTAAATATAAAACCTAATCAAAAAGTTTTAGATATTGGTTGTGGCTGGGGTTCACTCGCCATCGATATAGCCAAAAGTGCTCAATGTGAAGTGACAGGTATTACTTTATCAGAGAACCAACTTAATTATTGTAACCAAAAAGCTAAAGAACTGAATTTAGAGAATCAAGTAAAGTTCAAACTAATGGATTATAGAGAGTTAAATGAAAAATTTGATAGAATTGTAAGTGTTGGGATGTTTGAACATGTTGGAAGGAAATTTTATAAAAAATTTTTCAAACAAATCGAAAAAATGTTGAAAGATGATGGGGTTTCACTGATTCACACCATTGGATCTGTAAATCCTCCAAGAGATCCTCACCCATGGATCACGAAATATATTTTTCCTGGTGGTTATACTCCGAGTTTAAGCGAAGTAACCAACCCTATTGAAAAAGCTGGATTAATAGTGACAGATATTGAGGTTTTAAGGCTTCATTACGCACATACGTTGAGACATTGGAAAGAAAATTGTTTAAAGAATAAAGAGAAAATTATCCAAATGTTTGACGAAAAATTTTTTAGAATGTGGGAATTTTATCTTGCTGGTTGTGAAATGGCATTCAAGTGGGGAGATCAAGTTGTATATCAATTTCAACTTACTAAAAATTATAGTTCAACACCTGTGACTAGAGACTATATTTATCAATAAATTATTGATAGGGTTATTTCCTCTCAACAATGAAAAAAAAACAAAAAAAATCAAAAAAAAAGATAAAAACTAAAAAGAAAAATAAAGCTACTAAAGTTAAAAGAAAAAAAAATAGAATTAAAAAAAGCTCAAAAAAACAAAGAAAAAACAAGTTAATTAAAAAAAAGAAAAAAGATAAGTCTAAAAAACCAAAAAAAGTCAATTACCAATCAAAAATTAAAAAAAAACAGAAAGATAGCCTAGTCTTAAAACTAGTTAAATTTCAATTATCTCTTAAGCCTCAATTTAATTTTAAATTTAATTTTGGTTTGGAAAAAAGCATTCAGAGTTTTTTTGACAAAATTTCAGAAACAATTTCTAACTACAAAATATTAAAAACCGATGAAAAAAGAAGAATAAAAATTGAAAAAATTGAAAGAGAGAGAAAAGAAAAAATTAAGGAAGCAAAAAAGAGAGAAGAAGAAGAAAATTTAAGATTAAAGCTGAAGGAACAAACACTAAAAGAAGAGGAAAGATTAGAAAAACAGAGAACCAAAGACATAAAATTATTTTTAAGAAAAGAACAGGCGCTCTTAAGGATCGAACAAGCAGAAAAGCAAAAACAATTTTTAAAACAATTAAGATTAGATAAACAAATTGAAAAATTCAGAATAAGAGAAGTCAAAGAATTAGAAAAACTTGAGAAAATTTCATTAAAAGAAAAAAGAGAAGATTATTCCGGGCTACAAGAGAGAATCGACAAATTAAAAGAAAAATACAGATTACTCAGAGATCAAAAAATCAAGGAAAGAGTTGAGGCACTGGGTGTTAAACTTCAAGGTGATGAAGATAGAGAAACTTTATTAGAAAAAGAAAAGGAATATACTTTAGCAAGACAAAAAGTTGAATTTGCACTTGAAAGCTTTTACAGAAGTGCAAGCAGTTTAGTATTTCAACTAAATAAGAGACACATTACACGAGACATGTCTATTTTTCGATGTATAGATAGACGATTTGAAACTGGAGAAGTTTTTATTAAATGGGACGAGTCATCAGATGATGAGTGGTTATTATTAATTTACATTAAAAATAACTCTCCAGATGAAGGAATTGTTATTGAGGATAAAACTAATCCAGAAAAAAATCTTTCCCACGAGTTTAGAAATGTAGATATCTTTAAGGCCTCAGACACCATGGTAGACTCTTTAACACAGCTCATTGCAAGGAAAAGAGCCAAAAATGATAATTAAACATTTATATTTAATTAGATATTTTCTTATATGATTTTAGGATCTGCCTTTTTAATTATTTTATATTTAATTTTCAGATACATTATTGCGTGGATTACATATTATAATAATTTAGACCCAAGACTTGGTGAAAGTACGTGGCGATTTACTTATGATTATCCAGTAGTTGGTGAAAGAGACATTTCCGATCTGGATGATAAAGATTTTGTTAGATTAAGAAGAAAAAAAAATAAAATTATATTACTAATGTACTCAATAGTCTTAGTAATGTTTGTATCCTCCATGTCTTTACTAAGTAAATTTTTATTATTTTTCACAAGTTAGATTTTTTTAGTTGCTTTTTATTTTTTAAGTAAAGAAAAAAGGCTACTATTTCATATACAACTGAAAATATATTAAAGATGATTGGTAATTTAAAAAATTTATAGAGAAATTTATATTTTGGCATTTTTTTCCATAATAATAAAAATGCCTCTGCACCTCCTAAAACTCTTTCACCATCTTTGATATGAAGCCTTCTTAAAAGTTGTTTGCTGTCTTTAGAGGTTTCCTTTTCAGCCAACTCATTATCTGTAATATCAACCCAATCAATGTCATCTATTTTTTCTTTTTTATAAAGATCAATTTCGGCCTTACAAATTTTACAGGAATTATTAAAATAAACTTTCATAATAAGGGAATTTATTACTAATTTGTCTCAGATATGTACATGCGTAAAATACTCTAGTTGAAAATTTTGTGAAACAATCTATTTAATGCTCTGTGAGTAATTTCTTTGAAAAATCTGACTTATCTAGAAAAGAAGCTGAAAGTATTATTTCAGACACTTTGCAAAAATGTGATGATGGTGAATTGTATTTAGAAAATTCGAAATCTGAGTCGATATTATTAGACGATAACAAAATTAAAAATTCCAGTTATAATTCAGATTTAGGATTTGGTTTTAGAGCTATATCTGATGAAGTGGTTGCTTATTCTCATTCTAATGAAATTTCTAAGAACTCTCTAAAACAATCCTCAGAAAATTTAAAATCAACATTAAAATCTGTTAAAGGCACTTATAATCATGAAATTGCTAAATCAAATAAAAAGTATTATGACAATATTAATCCTATTGAGCAAAAATCTCTTAATGAAAAAATTAAAATATTGAACGATGTAAATGATTATTTACGATCTAAAGGTGATAAGGTTAAACAAGTTACAGCTAATTTTTTGGGAGAGCAAAAGTCTGTAGAAATAATTAGATCTGGGGGAGAAACTTTGTCAGATGTTCGTCCTTTGGTAAGATTTAATGTTTCAGTTATGGTGGAGAAAGATGGCAGAAAAGAAACAGGCGTATACGGTGTTGGTGGAAGACAATCTTACGACTCATATCTAAAGGATGAAAATTGGAAAAGTGTTTGTGATGAAGCTTTAAGGATAGCATCAGTAAACTTAGAGAGCAAACCCGCGCCAGCAGGCGAGATGAAGGTTGTGCTCGGACCTGGGTGGCCAGCAATATTAATTCATGAGGCTGTTGGTCATGGTTTAGAGGGAGATTTCAATAGAAAGAAAACTTCAGCATTTCATAATCTGATGGGTCAAAAAGTTGCAAGTGAAGGAGTTACAATTATTGATGACGGTACCATTGATAATAGAAGAGGCAGTCTTACAATTGACGATGAGGGAACACCAACAGAAAAAACTGTTTTAATTGAAAATGGAATTTTAAAAAATTTTATGCAAGACAGGCTCAATGCACGATTGATGAAAGCAAGATCTACTGGTAGCGGCAGAAGAGAAAACTATAGACATATAGTTCTACCAAGAATGAGAAATACGATGATGCTAAGCGGTAAGCAAACCCAAGAAGAAATGATTAAGGCAGTCGACAAAGGTATTTTTGCAGTAAGTTTTGGTGGCGGACAAGTTGATATTACCTCTGGAAAATTTGTATTTAATTGCACTGAGGCTTATGAAATTGTTAATGGCAAAATTGGATCACCAATTAAGGGTGCAACATTAATTGGAGATGGTCCTTCAATTTTAAAAGAAGTTTCTATGGTAGGAAATGATATGATGATGGACCCTGGAATTGGAACATGTGGTAAAGCTGGACAGGGTGTCCCCGTAGGTGTAGCGCAGCCATCTATATTAATAAATAAGATGACTGTGGGTGGTACGAAACTTTAAATGGTTAAAGATCAAGAATTTTTAGAAACAAAAGCATCATATTGTTTAGGTTTAGCAAAGAAATTAGGTGCAACTGATTCAAGTGTGATTGTAAAGAACTCGATTTCTGAAACTGTAAATTTTAGAAATAAAAAATTAGATGAGTCTAATAGATCAGATGATCTAGGCATAAGCATCACTACGTATATTGGTAAAAAAAAATCATCAATATCCTCCTCTAATTTGCTTAACGACAATTTAAATATTTTGATTGAAAAATGTATTGAGACTACAAAAAATACACCTGAAGATGAATTTAATTCTTTACCGGACAGAGATTTATTTGCAAAAGAAGTCAAGGACCTAAATCTTTATGATGTAACTCATATAGAAAATAATCAAAAAATAGATTATCTAAAAAAATTAGAGGCTGCAGCTTCCAACGATAAAAAAATTGTTAATACTGAGTCTAGTTTTACTCAAAATAAATCTAATTTTGTTTTAGCTAACAGCGAAGGTTTTTGTGATGGTTACAAAACATCTTCATTTACAGCATCAAGTGTCACAGTTGCAAAAGATGAAAAAAGCATGGAAAGAGATTATGAATATTCTAGTAAATGTTTCCTTAAAGACCTAGATGATGCAGATGAATTGGGTAAACTTGCTGCTAATCAAACCATTAGAAAATTAAGTCCAAAAAAAATTGGGAGTGAGAAAATTGCTATAATTTTTGATAAAAGAATAGCTAAGGGAGTATTAAGTACTTTTGCAAACGCTATTTCTTCATCAGCAATATCAAGAGGAACTTCTTTTTTAAAGGATAAAGTTAATCAAAAAATATTCTCAGATAAAATTAATGTATTTGATAAACCCGATATGCTCAAAGGATTAGGCTCAAGAAATTTTGATAGTGAAGGGGTAAAAACCGACACACTTAAATTAGTGGATCACGGAATTTTGAAACATTATCTGATTGATACTTACAATGGAAAAAAATTAAATCTTAAATCTAATGGAAGATGTGGCGGAACAAGTAATCTTTATTTTGAAAATGGAAATATTAGTTTTAAAGATTTACTGAATTCAAATTCAAAAAGTCTTTATATTACAGAAACCATAGGACATGGAAGTAATATTGTGACCGGAGATTATTCAGTTGGAGCAACCGGGTTTTTAATTGAAAATGGTGAGTTTAAATATCCAATAAATGAAATTACTATAGCAGGTAATTTTAAAGACATGTTTCAAAATATTACCTTAGCAAATGATTTGGAGTTCAAATATGCAACTAACTCACCAACCATGTTAATAGAGGGAATGGTTGTTGCTGGTAAATGAGTGAATTTTGTATAATTGGTTCTGGAATATCTGGATCCACAATTGCTAATCTTCTTAATAAAAAATATTCAGTAATTTTGTTCGATAAAGCAAGAGGTCCTGGGGGTCGTGCATCTTTTAAAAGAATAAAAGGCAAAACAGGTTTTGATCATGGTACTCAGTATATTTCACCAAAAACTAAAGAATTTAAAAAATTTACTAAAGATTTAATAAAAAAAAGAATTTTAAAAGTATGGAGAGGTAAACATGTTTTTCTTAATTCAAAAAAAAAAGAGGATAAAAAACATTTAAAAGTAATTGGTAAAAACGGAAATAATGATATTAGCAAATATTTACTAAAGAAAATTAATTGCAACTATCACAGTGAATTAAAAAAAATCTATTATAAAAATAAAGTCTGGTATTTGTTATTTGACGATGGAAAATTAAGATCCTTTAAAAACTTAATTTTGACTTGTCCTTTTCCACAATTAAAGAAACTTTCTAAGAAATTTATTAATAAGTCTTTTTTAAGAAAATCAATAAAAATGGATGCAAATATTACCACTATGATTGCAATAAAAAAAAACAAGAATTCAAATAGTAGCTATCTTTTTGAAGACTCAATTCTTGGCTGGGCAGGAAATGAAAATTCAAAAAAAAGATTTAAATCAAAATATGATTTATGGACTCTTCAAAGTACATTTAAATGGGCAAATAAAAAGATTAATAAAAACAAGAATAACAAAAAAGAAAATTCACAAATTATGATTGATAAATTTTTTAAACTTTCAAATATCAAAAAAACAAAGATTTATTATTCACTTAATCACGGTTGGCGATACTCTTCAAATTCGAGACCATTTAAAATTAAGAGTTTTTGGGACCCCAGCAAAAGATTGGGTGTTTGTGCCGATTGGTTTGTAGGACCTAGATTAGAGTCAGGATGGATAAGTGCACATGATTTATTTAAAAAAATCTCAAGAGGAATTAATTAAATTTTTTTAATTTATATTCCCAATTACCCATCCTTGAATAGGATACTTTTAATATCATTAAATTTTTTCGATCATACCAAATATCAAAATCTAATCTTTTATCTTTTGGTATACTCATGTCTTTAGACTTCAGTGTAAAATGATCAACATCATAAACCTTTCCATAAAGATCTATTTTTTCTTTACCTAAAAAAGTTACAACTTGATCCTTAATACTTCCTGAGATCGGACTTATTTGAGAACTAGCTTGTAAAATTTTGTGATTCCACCAATTTCCAATCACGTTATCAATTGAGGCTTCTCCATTATATGAAGAGCCTTCGATATCAAATTTTTTATTTTTTTGGTCAAATGTTAAATTAACAAACTTCTTTTTGTCATTTTGTAAAGTTTTAGAATTATAAGAAACTAATTGATCTTTGAAATATTTTTCCTCGCTATAACCCTCAACTTGGAAAACTGTTGCTCCCAAAAGTTTAACTACAAACTTAATTTGATTAGTAACAATAGTTTCTGATCCATTTCTATTGAAAAAATAATGATTATAGCCAATAAGCTCACCATTTCGAAAAATCTCCATCTCAATTTTGTTATATTTAATGTAATGTCCAATATGAGCAATTGAATTTGTTGGATAAATAAAAAGAAATAAAATGACTATAATTTTTTTCATTTAACAACTAGTTTAATAGACTTTGTTAACAATAGAAATAACTTATTAAAATGTTTTTAAAAATTAAGAAAATACCAAGGGTCAACTGGAGTTCAGATAAGCCTTATAATTTTAAACCAAAATTTTCTACATTCTTTTTTTTATGTTTTGGATTGATGTTATTTGGTCTTGGAGAAGGTCTATTGATTGTATCTTTTACTGGTGCTTCTCCATGGAGTGTTTTAGCTCAAGGTATTTCTTTAAATGTTAATTTGAGTATAGGAACAATAACATTTTTGATAAGTGTTGCAGTTTTAATTTTGTGGATACCGCTTGGTCAAAAACCAGGGATGGGAACAATACTTAATGCAATCATTA
Source organism: uncultured Pelagibacteraceae bacterium (assembly GCA_902597725.1). Lineage (GTDB taxonomy): Bacteria > Pseudomonadota > Alphaproteobacteria > Pelagibacterales > Pelagibacteraceae > Pelagibacter. Next base: position 20,915 of record CACJYQ010000001.1, on the reverse strand, counting down.
TTGCATTGATGATTGATCTTTGCATAAAATTTGTTCCAACCCCATCAAATTACTTTTATCAATTAATTCTGGCAATAATTTCAGTAATAACTGTTGGGATTGGTGGAGGTATTTATTTAGTATCTAATCTTGGAGCTGGACCAAGAGATGGTTTGATGATTGGTCTCCAAAAAAAAACCAATTTACCAGTTGCTGCCGTAAGAGCATTCTTAGAAATTTCTGTTGTAAGTATCGGTTGGTACCTAGGTGGAACTGTGGGAGTAGGAACTTTATTATTTGCTTTTGGAATTGGTCCTTGTGTTGCCTTAGGCCTGTATTTAGTTGATAAAATTTTCGATTAGGCAGCAGCGCCTGATTTTTCACTTCTCTTTCTTTCATGCGGATCAAGAATGGCTTTTCTTAACCTACAAGAGTCAGGAGTGATTTCTAAAGCCTCATCAGTATTTAGCATGCTTAATTGCTCTGCGATGGACATTTTTCTTACTGGTGTTAAAACGACGTTTTCATCTGTACCTTGTGTTCTCATATTAGTTAATTTTTTGCCCTTCATAACATTAATAATCATATCTCCAGGTTTAGGAGATAATCCCACAATCATACCTGGATAAACAGGATCATTGTGAGTTACAAACATCTCTCCTCTAGCCTGTAAATTATATATTGCAAATGCAACTGCTTTCCCTAGTTCCATTGAAATAAGTGCACCATTTCTTCTACCCTCCATTTCACCCTCAAATGGTCCATATGCATGAAAAATTCTGTTTATTACGCCATTACCTTTTGTAAGTGTTAGAAACCGGCTTGTGTATCCCATTAATCCTCTTGTTGGTGCATGAAAGATTAATCTTTTTTTATTTTTACCAGTATCTTTTAATTCTATTAATTTACCTTTTCTTCTATTCATGGAGTCAATAATTTTTGATGAATGTTCTTCATCTAGGTCCATAGTTATTTCTTCTATTGGCTCAAGTTTGCTTCCATTTTCATTTTTTTTATAGAGCACTTTTGGGGGACTAACTGTCATTTCAAAACCTTCTCTTCTCATCTGAGTGAGTAATATTTCTAACATTAATTCACCTCGACCGCTTACAACAAAAGAGTCGTTACCTTCATTTTCTGTAAAAGTAATTCCAACATTATTCTGCGCTTCTTGAAGCAACCTATCTCTTATTTGAGTACTTGTAAGTTTTTTACCCTCAGTCCCTGCAAGAGGAGATGTGTTTACGGTAATGGTAATAGACATTGTTGGTGGATCGATTGGAGTAGCTTTGATAGGATCATTCACCTCAAGATCACAAATTGTGTCAGCAACATTTGCTTTTTCTAAACCAGCGACAACTACAATATCTCCCGCCTCACCGATTTCGATTGGTACTTTTTTTGTGCCCTCATATCTAAAAATTTTAGTAAGTCTTCCTTCATCTACTTTTTCACCCTTTAGATTTATTGCCTTGATCGATTGATTAGCTTTTGCAGTGCCTTGAGCAATTCTTCCGACCAAGCTTCTACCTAAGAAATTGTCTGCATAAAGAAGAGTAGACAGCATCGCAAAAGGTTTTGTTTTATCAAGTTTAGCTGGTTTTACATGATCAATAATTTGATCTAATAAAGGATTTAAATTTTCTCTCGGACCATCAATTTCTTTATCAGCCCAACCGGATCTTCCACTTGCATATAAAACAGGAAAGTCTAGTTGATCTTCATTTGCATCTAAACTTACAAATAAATCAAAAGTCTCATCTAAAACTTCATTGGCTCTTTGATCTGATTTGTCTAATTTATTTATTACAACAATCGGTTTTAAGCCTTGTTTTAAAGCTTTGGATAACACGAATTTTGTTTGAGGCATAACTCCTTCAGCAGAATCTATTAAAAGTAATGCGCCATCTGCCATGCTTAAAACTCTTTCAACTTCTGCTGCAAAATCTCGGTGACCTGGGGTATCAATAATATTTATTCTTGAATCCTTCCAATTTATAGATGCAGGTTTTGCTAAAATTGTTATTCCTCTTTCTTTCTCAAGCTCACCTGAATCCATTAGTCTTTCGTCAACAACCTCATTTTCTCTAAATGAGCCACTCTGCTTCATCAAATTATCAATTAGAGTGGTTTTTCCGTGATCAACGTGTGCGATTATGGTGATGTTTCTAATATCTTTGCTCATAAATCCTGGCTCTTATACCTTAAAAATTTTTTTTGAAAACTTTAAAAAAACTAATAAATATTGGGATTTTGATCAAAAAATGTCGTTATTTTGTTTTTTTTGCCTTTTCTCTTTTTAATCTTCTTTTTTCTTTAAAATTTAATTTTGGTTTTTTATTAAGACTTGAGTCCTTGAACGATTTCCCGCTGTATCTTTTTGACATTGTATTATTTTAATATTTCCAAAAAAAAGGCCATCAAAAGATGGCCTTTAAATTTTTTATATTTGAGATTGGGTTACATTCCCATTCCACCCATTCCTCCCATGCCGCCCATGCCGCCCATTCCTCCAGGCATTCCAGCAGGAGCTGCATCTTTTTCTTCAGGTTTATCAGCTATCATAGCTTCAGTTGTTACTAATAATCCTGAGATAGATGCTGCGTCCTGTAAAGCAGTTCTAACAACTTTCACAGGATCAATGATACCTTTAGCGAACATATCACAATACTCCTCGTTTTGTGCATCATATCCATGTGTCTTTTTATTTTGTTCTAAAAGTTTGCCTACAACTACTGATCCATCCACACCAGCATTTTTTGTAATTTGTCTTATAGGAGCTTCTAATGCTCTTCTCACTAAATCAACACCAGCTTTTTGGTCTTCACCCTTTGCTTTAACTTTTTCAAGTTCTTGAGCAGCATATAATAATGCACAACCACCACCAGTAACGATACCTTCCTCAACAGCAGCTCTTGTTGCATTTAAAGCATCTTCGACTCTGTCTTTTCTTTCTTTAACTTCGACTTCTGTTGCACCACCAACTTTAATTACTGCAACACCACCAGCTAATTTAGCTAACCTCTCTTGCAGCTTTTCTTTATCGTAGTCTGAAGTTGTCTCATCAATTTGTTGCTTAATTGAAGAACATCTTGCTTCTATGTCTGATTTTTTACCCGAACCATTAACTATAGTGCTATTATCTTTATCAACTTTAATTTTTTTACAAGAACCAAGATCATCAAGTTTTACATTTTCAAGTTTAATTCCTAAGTCCTCAGAAATAACTGAACCACCAGTAAGAATTGCGATATCTTCAAGCATAGCTTTTCTTCTGTCACCAAATCCTGGTGCTTTTACAGCCACAACTTTTAAACCACCTCTTAATTTATTCACTACTAAAGTAGCTAATGCTTCACCTTCAACATCCTCAGAAATAATCATTAATGGTCGTCCAGCTTGAACAACTGCCTCTAAAAGTGGAACCATTGGTTGTAGGTTTGTTAATTTTTTTTCGTGTAACAGAATAAAAGGATTTTCTAATTCAGTTGTCATCTTATCACTATTCGTGATAAAATATGGAGATAAATATCCTCTATCAAACTGCATACCTTCAACAACGTCTAATTCTGTTTCAATTCCTTTGTTTTCTTCAACTGTGATAACACCTTCGTTACCAACTTTTTGCATTGCTTTAGAAATCATAGTACCGATTTCTTTATCACCATTTGCAGAAATTGTTCCAACTTGAGCTATCTCGTCACTATCTTTTACTTTTTTAGCTGAAGATACTAAATTTTGTTTAACAACGTCCACTGCAGCATCAATTCCTCTTTTTACATCCATAGGGTTCATCCCTGCTGTTACGTATTTGACACCTTCTTTTACGATTGCTTGTGCAAGTATAGTTGCAGTCGTTGTTCCATCACCAGCTTCATCATTTGTTTTGCTGGCAACTTCTTTAACCATTTGAGCACCCATGTTTTCAAATTTATCTTCAAGATCAATTTCTTTAGCAACAGAGACACCATCTTTTGTAATTCTTGGAGCTCCATAAGATTTGTCCATAACTACATTTCTTCCTTTTGGACCTAGTGTTACTTTAACCGTATCAGCAAGAATATTTACTCCTCTAATCATTGCTGCTCTTGCTTCTGCGTCGAATTTTACTACTTTTGCCATTTTATTTTCTCCTTTAAATTAAATTACTTACTTGAGATTCCCATAATGTCTGACTCTTTCATTATGCTATATTCTTTGCCATCAATTTTGACCTCGGTTCCTGACCATTTGCCAAATAAAACTTTATCTCCAACTTTTACATCCATTGGTATCGTTTTGCCGTCCTCAGTTTTTGCACCACCACCAACTGCTACTACTTTACCTTCTTGAGGCTTTTCCTGCGCTGTATCAGGTATGATTATTCCACCAGCAGTTTTTTCGCTGCTATCTAAAACTTCTATTAAAACTCTATCATGTAACGGTCTAAATTTCATAAATTCTCCTTATTAATATGCCCTTCATATAGAGATTGGCCCTACTATTTCAAGATATAGTTAAAAATTAGTTGGTCAAAAAATATAGGAATTTGAGGGTTTTATGGTTTATAGATTAATTTGATGACTAAAAATTTGGATAAAGAGGGTCTAAGTTCTATAGCAGACAATTATCAACTATTTTATGTTGACTTATGGGGAGTGGTCCATAACGGGGTTACTCTACATCTTGAAGCGATAAAGGCGCTTAAAGAAATCAATAAAAAAAGAAAGGACTATATTTTACTCACAAATGCACCTAGACCTAATCATGCGGTTAAATCTTTTTTAGAAAAACTAGGCATGGAAAAAGAAATTAGAGACCATGTTTTTACCTCTGGTGAGGCAGCTCTCATTTATTTAAAGAAAAATTTAATTAATAAAACTTTTTTTCACGTAGGGCCACCAAGAGATTTTGATTTATTCAAAGATTTCGAAAAGATGAAATTAAATAATATAGACAAATCTGATTATATTTTATGTACAGGATTATTTGATGATCATAGTGAAGATTTAAAATATTATAAAAATTTGTTTGAAAAAAATATTAAAAAAAAAATGATTTGCACAAATCCTGACCTGATTGTTGATAGAGGAAACACTAGAGAATTTTGTGCTGGGTCTGTTGCAATGATTTTTGAAAAAATGGGTGGAAAAGTTGTTTACTTTGGTAAACCTTATCCTGAGGTTTACAATCAATCTACTAATAATAAAAATAAAAAAATTCTCTCTATAGGTGATAATTTAAATACTGATATAAAAGGAGCAAACCTTTTAAATTATGACTCTTTAATAATTTCAAATGGAATTCATAAGGATGAGATTAAAGAGAAAGGAATTGAAAAAGTTGCAAAATCTTACGAAACGATTTGCAATTATATTCAATCAGAATTGAAATGGTAAATTCAAAAAACATATATAAAAATTTTAATATCAATACTAGACATAAAGACTCAATAATCTTGATTGGTAACTTCGATGGAGTTCATAAAGGACATCAAAAATTATTCTCATTAGCCAAGGAATATAAAAAAAGATATTCCTCAAAAATCGGTGTGCTGACTTTTGAGCCAATGCCAAAGATGTTTTTTAATAAAAATCTAGATAATTTTAGAATATCTAATTTGCAACAAAAAATTGATAGTCTTAAAAATCTTAATGTAGACTTTATGATTATAAAAAAATTTGATCGAAAATTCTCAAAAATAAAATCTATAACTTTCATTAAAGAAATATTAGGTAAAAAGCTAAATCCAAAATTCATTTTTGTAAGTAATAATTTTAGATTTGGGAACAAGAGAGAAGGTAACGTTGGACAGTTGATTAAATTTGAGAGGATGTGTGGTTATAAGGTAGTAAAACCAAAACCATTGTTGACCAATAAGAAAATAGCATCTTCATCGTTAGTTAGAACACTTTTACAGAAAGGAAGATTAGATAAAGCTAATAAAATTTTGAATAGAAATTGGTCAATTGTTGGAAAGGTTCAAAAGGGAAGACAGCTAGGAAAAAAAATTGGTTTCCCAACCGCAAACATTGATATCAAGAATTATATTTTAGCCTGTCCAGGCGTATATGCAGTAAAAGTAAAAATGAGTGATAAAAGCAATTACATAAAAGGAATTGCTAATTTAGGCTATCGCCCAACATTTAATGGAAAAAAAATATTATTAGAGGTTCATCTATTTAATTTTTCTGGAAATCTTTATAATAAGTATTTAACAGTAGAGTTTAAAAAATTTATTAGAAAAGAAAAAAAATTTAAAAATGTTGAGCAGCTTCGAAGACAAATTAAAACTGATTTATTGATAGCGAAAAAATAAAATGAGCAAATCACAGATTAATCTCCCCAAAACTACTTTTTCGATGAAAGCAAATTTGCCGACACGAGAACCAGAAATTTTGAAATTTTGGAAAAAAATAAATCTTTATGATGAATTAAGAAAATCGAGAAAAGGAGAGGAAAAATTTGTTCTTCACGATGGTCCTCCTTATGCGAACGGCAATATACACATGGGAACAGCTTTAAATAAAATTCTAAAAGATATAATTGTGAGATTTCATCAAATGGATGGAAAAGATTCCGTCTATGTTCCGGGATGGGACTGTCATGGATTGCCAATAGAGTGGAAAATTGAAGAACAATACAAAAAAAATAAAAAAAACAAAAATGAAGTACCAATCGTTGAATTTAGAAAAGAGTGTAGAGCTTTTGCAGAAAAATGGATAGATATTCACAAAGACCAATTTAAAAGGTTAGGAGTCGTTGGAGATTGGGATAATTACTATTCTACAATGAGCTTTGATGCTGAAGCACAAATAGTAAGAGAATTAGGTAAATTTTTAAAAGAAGGAAGTTTATATAGAGGTTTTAAACCTGTTTTGTGGTCAACTGTTGAAAAAACAGCTTTGGCAGATGCAGAAGTTGAATACCAAGATCATAAGTCAGATACTATATATGCATCTTTTCCAGTCAAATCATCAAACATTAAAGAATTAAATGATAGCGAAATAGTAATTTGGACAACTACCCCGTGGACTATTCCAGCCAATAAAGCATTAGCTTATAATGAAGGGTTAGACTATTTATTAGTTGAAATAAATGATGATGGAGATTTTAAAAATAAAAAAATTGTAATTGCAGACGCATTAATAGATTCAGTTGTAAAAGATACCAAAATTCAAAGTTTCAAAAAATTAAAAAATTTTAAAGGTAAAGATTTAAAAGGAACAATATGTAATCACCCTTTTTTAAAACTTGGTTATAAATATGACATACCTATGCTGGAAGCACGTTTTGTTACTACAGAACAAGGCACTGGAATTGTTCATTGTGCGCCAAGCCATGGTCCTGATGATTTTAATTTGTGTATGAGTAATGGAATTAAAGCACTTGAAACAGTTGATGGTGATGGAAAATATACAAAAAATGTTGCACTTTTTGAAGGGATACATATTTTTAAATCTAATTCAATTGTCATTGAAAAATTAAAAGACCAAAAGAAATTATTATCAAGTGGTGAACTTGTTCACTCTTATCCTCATTCATGGAGGTCAAAAGCACCATTAGTTCACAGAGCAACTCCTCAATGGTTTATTTCTATGGATAGTCATAAGCTTAGAAACAAAGCTTTAAAAGCAATTGATGAAACAACCTTTTATCCTAGCAAAGGAAAAGAAAGATTAAAATCGATGATTGAAACAAGACCTGATTGGTGTGTCTCAAGACAAAGGGTATGGGGAGTTCCATTACCTATTTTTATTAATAAGAAGACAAGTGAAATTTTGGTTGATGATGAGGTTTTTGATAATATTGCAAAAATTTACGAGAAAGAGGGATCTGATTGTTGGTTTTCGGATGATCCACAAAAATTTCTTGGAAAAAAATATAAAGCTGAGGATTTTGAAAAATTAAGTGACATCGTAGAGGTATGGTTTGATAGTGGATCTACACATTCATTTGTATTGGAAAAAAGAAAAGATTTAAAGTGGCCCGCATCTATGTATCTCGAGGGCTCTGACCAACACAGAGGCTGGTTTCATTCGTCTCTTTTGGAGTCTTGTGGAACAAGAGATCGTGCACCCTTTGAGTCTATTCTTTCTCATGGTTTTGTAGTTGATGGCAAAGGATTAAAAATGTCGAAATCGTTGGGAAATGTAATTGCACCTGAAGATATCTTAAAAAAATACGGAGCTGATATACTTAGAATTTGGGTCGCTTCCTCAAATTATGCTGAGGATCTTCGAATAGACTATTCAATATTAGATCAGCATGCTGAGTCCTATAGAAAAATAAGAAATACATTTAGATATTTACTTGGAAATCTTAATGATAATTTTGAACAAATAAATTTAGAAAAAATAAAAATTGAGAGTCTTCCTGAATTAGAGCAATTTATGCTTCATAAAATTTTCAATTTGAATTTTAAATTTAATAAGTATTTCAAAGATTATGATTTTCACAATTTATATAAAGAATTATTAAACTTTTGCACTGTTGATCTATCAGCTTTTTATTTTGATATAAGAAAAGATACTTTGTATTGTGATCCAATAAATTCAGAAAAAAGAAAATCTACCCTTATATTATTGAATGTTATTCTTGATTCTCTGTTGAGATGGTTTGCACCAATTTTATCTTTCACAACTGAAGAAATTTATCAGCTTGTTTCCAAAAACAAAAAAAGTATTCACCTCGAAAAATTTTTAAATTTTCCAGAAAAATTTAAAAATCCTCAACTTGATTCGAAATGGGAACAATTAATCAAAATAAGAGATGTCTGCAATCTTAGTATTGAACAAAAAAGAGCAAGTAAAGATATTGGCTCTAGTTTGGAAGCGGCATTAATAGTAAAATTGAATAGTCAGAGCCAAAAACTTTTAAAAAATGTTGATCTATCAGAACTTTGCATAACCTCTTCAGTTAAAATTGAAAACAGTGAAATGAATGAAATAGTCGTGGAAACAAGTAAAGCGGAAGGTGAAAAATGCCCAATATGTTGGAAAATTAGAAGTGCACCATGTGAAAGACCAAATTGTAAATAAAATGTTTAAAAAACATTTATTAGATTTTTCTATAATTATTTTTATTTTTTTATTTGATAGATTAAGTAAATTATTAATTATTAATTCACCAGAAACTTACGAACAATATGGTCTCAGTGTTACATCTTTCTTAAATTTTAGTTTAATTTGGAATGAAGGAATTGCTTTTGGTTTATTTTCTTTTGATAATAAATTTTATTATAATCTACTTACAGTTTTGATCTGTTTAATAACTATAATTATTATTTGGCTGATGCTTAAATCTCAAGGACTTGAAAGGTTCAGTTTTTTAATGATTGTGGGAGGTTCATTAGGTAATATTTTTGACCGGATTTTTTATTCTGCTGTACCTGACTTTATAGATATACATATAAATAATTTTCATTGGTTTATATTTAATGTTGCTGATATATTTATCACTCTAGGAATTTTATTTTTAATAAGTATTGAAATTTTAGGTACCAAAAAAAACAAAGATGAAAACGATTAGTAATATCCTTATAATTTTTATAACAAGCTTATTTTTGCTTTCTTGTTCTGACACGTTAAAAGGGTTTAAACTCAAAAAAAAATCAACATCGGGTGATGAGTTTTTGATACAAAAAAAAGATCCTCTTGTATTACCACCTGATTTTTCAAAATTACCAAATCCAGATGAAGAAGTTAAAGAAAAAAAGAGAGAAGATAATGAAGAGTCTCAAATCGAGATGCTACTTAAAGAAAATAATTCAGATGTTCAAGAAAATGAAAACTCCAATTTATCAGATTCTGGATTAAAAAAAAGTATACTCAAAAAGATACAAAAACAATAATGTTTACTGATAACTTTTCGTTAAAAGGTTTTATTAAAAAAAAGAAAAGTAAAAAAATTCAAAAGTTTTTAAAAGAACTTATTCACTCCGATGATCAAGTTATCAGATCACTCACAAATAATTATAATTATAGTTATTCAAAAAAATTTATAAAGAAATTAAAGAAATTTAAATACATTAGAGTTTTTGGCATGGGCGGCTCATCATTAGGAGCTAATGCAATTTATGATTTTTTGAGAGATAGAGTAAGAAATAACTTTTTTTTTATATCTAATCTAAATAATAAAAAATTTTTTGCAAAAAAAAAATATCTCAATTTAATTATTTCTAAATCTGGAAATACTCTAGAGACTATTGTCAACTCAAATGTATATTATAATAAAAATGATAAAAATGTTCTGATTACTGAAAACAAAAAAAGTATTTTAAGAAATATTAGTTATAAACTTAAGGATGACATTATAGATCATAATAATTTTATTGGGGGTAGATACTCGGTTTTATCAGAAGTGGGAATGTTGCCAGCGGAATTAATGGGATTAAAAGAATCTAAATTTAAAAGATTTAATCACTTAATAAAGAATAAATATTTTTTTAATTCAATAATTAGCAATGTTGTAAACATTGTAGAATTAGTTAACAGAAAAAAATTAAATTCTGTAATTCTTAACTATGACGAAACCGCAGATAATTTTTTAAAATGGTATCAACAACTTGTTGCTGAAAGTTTAGGTAAAAAGGGATATGGCGTTTTTCCTATAATTTCCACAATGCCTAAGGATAATCATAGTCTGATGCAATTATACTTGGATGGTCCAAAAAACAATTTTTTTACCTTTTTTTCTACAAAAGAAAAATTCACATCTAAGATAAATTCTAAAAGAATTTCAAATGAAATTGATTTTCTAAGAAAAAAAAATTTGAATGATGTTTTATCATCACAAATTTCTGCAACTCAAAAAGTTTTTAAAAAAAAGAATCTTCCTTTTAGAAGTTTTATAATTAAAACAAGAAGTGAAGAAGCTATTGGTGAATTATTTTGTTTTTTCATAATTGAAACAATTCTAATAGCTAAAGCTTTAAATATAAATCCTTTTAATCAACCAGCTGTCGAGCTCATAAAAAAAGAGACAAAAAATATATTGGTAAGAACTTAACTTACAAAATAAACTTTTGAATTACCATAATTACGAGTATCCAAGATTTTAACTTTTTTTGTAATTTCTATTTTATCTTTTTTATGTCTATGAATAATCATGAGACTATTATTATTAAGAATATTTTTTTCAAGTATTTGTTCAATTAATTGATTAATTCTATCTTCTTTGTATGGTGGGTCTAGAAAGACAATATCAAATCTTTCATTTATTTTTTTTTTTGAATTAAAAAATTCAAAACAATCATATTTAAAAATTTTAAAATTTTCTTTGTTAGTAAATGAAGAGAGATTCTTCTCCAATATTTCAACTGCCTCGGTGTAATTTTCAAAAAAATATACATTTTTTGATCCTCTTGAAAGACACTCTAATCCAAAAGAACCTGAACCAGAGAATAAATCCAAAATAGAGGAATCTTCTAATTTTTTACCTATTATTTTTGAGTGATCTAATAAATTAAAAATCGATACTTTGACCAGGTCTTTTAGTGGTCTTGTTTTTTTATTTTTTGGTAATAATAATTTTTTGCCTTTAAATTTTCCAGAAATTATTCTCATTATTCAAATAATTTAAAACCAATATCTTTCCTAAAATATCCGTTTTCCCAATTTAAATCATTTATTAAATTGATTAAATCATTTCTACTTTCTTTTAAATTTTTTGATTTTGTTACAAAATTAAGAACTCTACCTCCATTAGAATAAACCTTAGAATCTTTTATCTTTGTCCCTGCATGATAAATAAAGTTATTATTTTCAAGTTTTATTTTTTCTAAATTATTTATTTCAATGTTATTTTGATATTTATCGGGATAACCTTTTGAACATAAAACTATACAAATACTTTTTTCTTCAAACCAATCTAATTTAATTTCTTTAAGATTTTTATTTGTGCATGCTTCAATAACTTCGAAAAAGTCTGTTTTAAGTCTTGGCAGAATTGTTTGACACTCAGGATCACCCATTCTAACGTTATATTCAATTAGAAATGGTTCGTTTTTAATTATCATTAAACCAGCATATAAAAAACCGACAAACTCAGTATTTAAATCTTTTAAACCCTTTAATGTTGGCTCAATTATTTTTTTTAATATTTTTTTATTTAAATCCTCATTATCAAGACGAGAAGGTGAGTAAGCTCCCATTCCACCAGTATTTTTACCTCTATCACCCTCCAAAACTCTTTTGTGATCTTGTGCAGAGCCAAATTTTTTGTAATTTTCACCGTCAGAAATTATAAAAAAACTCATCTCTTCACCTTTTAAAAACTCTTCAATTAAAATATTTTTAGCTTCTCCAAATTTTCCATTAAAAATTTCTTTTACAGCATTAATTGAGTGTTCTAATGACTCGCAAATATAAACACCTTTTCCCGCAGCCAAACCATCCGCCTTCACTACAATTGGAAATATACATTTATCTAGAAAAGATAAACTTTCTTTAATGTTATTAAATACTCCAAAATTTGCAGTGGGAATATTATATTTCTTACATAAATTTTTTGTGAATATTTTTGAACCCTCAAGTTGAGAAGCAATTTTGTTTGGGCCAAATACTTTAATTTCATTTTTTTTTAGAAAATCTACCAGTCCCTCAACTAAAGGTTTTTCGGGACCAATTATAATTAAATCTATGTTAAATTGTTGAATAAATTCTTTTAATTTTTCAAAATTAGTTATGTCTATCTCTATATTTTTAGCTATAAAACTTGTGCCCGCATTCCCAGGAAAACAGTAAATTTCTTTTATTTTTCTTGATTTTTTTAATGAGTTACAAATAGCATGTTCTCTTCCCCCACTTCCAATTATTCCGACATTCATATAAATATATATATAAACTAAAAATGTTAAAAAAATTAGCAAAAATAAAATATCTTCCTAATAATTTTAAAATTATTGAAAATGGAGATCATGTATTATGCGCAATTTCAGGCAAAAAAATTTCTTTAGAAAAATTAAATTATTGGAATGTCGATACTCAAGAAGCTTACTTTTCTTATAAAGAAGCTCATTTAAGAAAAGAGAAAAACGAAAAAAATTAAACTTTCCATCTATTATGAGTCCAAATCCACTGATCTGGATTTGACATTATCATTTTTTCTAAAATCTTATTGAGCTGTTGGGTAATATCATTAATCGTTTCATTTTTTGAAAATTTAATCGCATTTAAAATTTTTAACTGAAAAGTATCATCAATTAACCTTTCGATATAAATTGGTACAACCACTGTATCAAATTTCTTAATAAATTGCGCAGGAATTGTTGTAGTTAAAGCTTTTTGTCCAAATAATTCTGACTCGATTCCCTCTGAAACTCTTTGGTCAATCATCAGTGCAATTGATGTTCCATTTTTAAATTCTTTAAGAAGCTCTTTTGTTCCAGAAATTCCTTTTTTAATTTGTTTTTTACAAATATATTTTTTTCTAATTCTTTCCATTATAGGATTGATAAACTTATTATTTAATGGTCTATAAACTGCAGCTAAATTAATATTAGACTTCTCTAAGTGCATTGCCATCAGTTCAAAGTTATTAAAATGGCCGGATACAAATATTACAGGTTTTTTTAATAATTTTATTTTTTCAAGTTCTTCTTGATTTTCTACAATAATTTTTTTGGAAAATTTTAGATCATTTCTAAAATTTTTAATAAACACATACTCTGAAAAAATTTTTCCGTAGTTAATCCACATTTTTTTTAGAATTTCATCTTTTTTAGCTTCATTAATATTTGGTAGGGCATAGGATAAGTTTTGATAAGAAATTTTTTTTGATCTAAATAGTGGACCAATATTTTTAAAAATAAAACTAGAAAGTAAACGGGAAATTTTTAATCCAAATATTTTCATTATTATAAATAAAATAATGATAACGGAAGACTCAATAAAATATTTAATTTTTTTCATCAATTTTAGATTTAATAAATTTAATTAGTTTGTCCATTTTTGGAATTTCTAAATCTATTTCTATAAAATTTATTTCACTTTTTAAGTCATTGGGTATTTTGACAAAATCTTTTTCAGTGGTCAGAATTTTTAAATCTTTATTTTTAGCAATTTGTAAAATTTTTTGGATATCTTGATAATTATAGTCATAGTGATCTGTAAAAATTTTTTCTTAAATTATATTAAAATCATTATTTTCTAGAGTTTCCCTAAAACTAGATGAATTACCGATACCAGAAAAAATCAAATATTTATCCGAAATACTTAGTCTTTCAATATTTTTTATTTTTACATATGAGTCAAAGATTTCAATTTTTGGATTTATACTTTTTATCATTAATTTTATTTTATTAAGATCAATATTTGTATTAGTAATTTTTAAAAAAACTCCATCATATTTCCTTAAACTATTGATTTCTTCTCTTAAAGGACCAGATGGTATTAGTAAACCATTTCCAATCCAATTTTTACTATCGAAACAAACAAATTTTAAATCGTAATCTATCTTTTTTTCTTGAAGCCCGTCATCAAAAATTATTAAATCAAAATTTCTTTCAATAGCATGCTTTATTATTTTATCTCTATTTTTTAATGAAATAACTTTTGATTTATTATTTAATAAACTATATTCATCTTTTTGATCAAAGTAGTGTTTTTTTGCGTTCACAACATTATAGTTTAAATTTTTTAGTAATTGATAAAGTTTTAATGTTGTAGGTGTTTTTCCAGTTCCTCCCAAATATATGTTTCCAATACAAATTGATTTGATTTTTTTAAATTTTTTTTTTGTATAAAGAGTAGAAAAAAAAATATTTGCTCTTAAAAATAGAGTTAATGGCAATAACAAATAAGCTAAAAAATTAGGTTTTTTAAAGTCCCAAAATTTAGGTTTGTTTAGATTCATTTAATAATTTCTAAGAAATTTCCTTATAAGTTTTATTTAAAATATTTTTTCCGATCAAATATAAATTTTGTGATATCTTTTTTGGATTGCTTTTTTTCTTAAAGGTCATATCTAGCAAATTCGCAAGGGTTTTATGGTTGGTTATTTTTTTAGACAGCCTTTTATTTTTGAGAAAATCGTAAATTTCTTTAAAATTTGAGACATTTGGACCATGGAATACTTTGCATCCATACCTTACAGCCTCTAATGGATTTTGTCCCCCGTGAGTTATTATGGAGCCCCCTAAGAATACATTTTTACATTCTTTGTAGAATGATTTTGTTTTGCCATAAGAGTTTACCAAATAGATACTCGTATCAGGACTTATTTTTTTCTTTGGTTCATGTAAGTGAACTTTCAAGTTAAGATTACTTAATTCATTTTTAATTGATTTAACTCTACCAATATGTCTGGGAATTATTATTGTCAAAAGATTATTATATTTTTGATGAAGTTTTAAGTGAGTTTGGCCACAAAATTTTTCTTCACTATAATGAGTACTTGATGCACACCATAAATTTTTTGATTTTAAAAAATTTTTCAAACTTTTATCTAATTCTAAACTTTCAGTCTCCGACTGACTAAATTTGAGATTTCCAATAAATTTTATATTTTCAGCTCCTAGTTTTTTTAAATATTTTTTTGACTCTAAACTTGAAGAGAGGCATATCTGAAATTTTTGAAATAATGATTTTGCAAAATTAGGAAAAATAAGCCATCTACCTAATGTCTTTTTGGTTATTCGGCCATTTAAAAGAATAATTGGAATTTTTTTGTCATATAAATTATTTATCATATTTGGCCATATTTCAGAGTCTATAAAAAAAACTTTAGAAGGTTTCCAATAATCTAAAAATTTTTTAGAGATAAAATCACAATCAATTGGAAAAAATTGGTGAATTGTTTTTCTTAATTTGAATTTTTTAATTATATTTGATGAACTTACTGTATTAGAAGTAATTAAGATTTGACTAATACTTTTGTTTTTTTCAAATCTTTCTATTAATGGGATTACACTTTGCACCTCTCCCACACTTGCACCATGAAACCAAATTAATTTTCCCTTTTTTTTATTTTTTGAGAAAAAACCAAATTTTTCTTTAAACCTAGATGGATCCTCTTTATTTTTAATTAATCTTATAATTAGTATTAATGGGGAGAAAAAAAAAATGATGTTTATCAAAATTTTATAAATTAAAAGCATCACATTTTGATTTGTTTGTTATAAAAATTCTTATAAATAGATGAGTTATTAATTAACTCCTCATGATCACCTTCAGCGACTATGCTACCATGGTCAACCACATAAATTTTGTTTGAATTTAAAATTGTAGAAAGTCTATGTGCTATAACAATTGTTGTTCTATTTTTTGTAAGATAGTTAATTGCTTTTTGTATTTTATCTTCTGTTTCAGCATCTAGGGAGGAGGTAGCTTCATCTAGTAAAATAATCTTACTCTTTTTCAGTATAGCCCTTGCTATTGATAGCCTCTGTTTTTCCCCACCGGATAGTCTAATCCCATTTTCTCCAATTTTTGTATCGTATTTGTCCTTTAACTTTTCAATAAATTCTGATGCGAAAGAAAGTTTTGCAGCATCGTAAATTTCTTCGTCGCTTGCATCCATGTCCGCATATGCAATATTATTCTTTATTGTATCATCAAATAAATTTGTATCTTGGCTTACAAATGAAATCTGATCTCTTAAAGAATTAATTTTAGTTTTATAAATTGACTGGTTATCTATAACAATATCACCCTCGTTGGCGTCATAAATCCTTGGTATTAAATTAAGGATTGTAGATTTACCACTCCCGCTGTGTCCGACTAAGGCTGTCATTTTTCCACCGAGCATTTTTAGATTAATATTCTTTAAAGTGGTTTTTTCTAAATTTTCTTCTTTTGGATTTTCATAAGAAAATTTAATATTTTTAAATTCAATATTTCCTTCATCAAGAAATAAATCTTTATCATCAATATTTTTTTTGAGCTCTGATTTTTGATCAATAATTGGAAGAATTCTTTTTGCAGAAACTAAACCATTATTTATGACTATGTTTAAGGTAGCTAAAGATCGAACAGGTTGATATGCCAACATCATTGCAGCTAAAAAAGAAAAAAAGTTACTTATATCTATTTCGTCATTCATTATTAATTTTCCTGTATAATAAATTAATACTGCTATCATAACTCCAGTCATTGTTTCCATGATTGGAGAAGCTCTAACAAAGACAATTGCCATTTTTCTACTTTTTTCTTTTACGTTATTCAAAAAAATTTGAGCACGATTTTTTTCGTAAATTTCTTTTTGAAAGATCTTTATTAACTTATGATTTTTAAAAACTTCTATTAAATAAGAGCTTAAAACACCAGCCCATTCCATCTGTTCAAATGAAACTTTGGTTATTCTTTTACCCAAAGATCTTGACGCAAATGATGCTAAAGGTATCATTATTATAGCAACTAGTGATAATTTCCAATTTTGATAAAACATTACACCCATTAATCCAATAAGTGTAAACGTGTCCTTAAAAAAATTTAAAATTCCAGTAGAAACAAAGTTTGTTAAATGACCTACATCATTCGTTAAGTTAGAAATAAATTTCCCGCTATGTTTATTGTCTATTAGTTTCGTGTCAGCATCAATTAAGTTATTTAACATATCAACCTGAACATCTTTTTTTACATCTTCAGAAACAGTGATCATTAAAACTTTTGCAATATATAAAGATAATCCTTTGGTAGCAAAAGCGACCATTATCAATAGAGGAATAACTATCATCAGTTTTTGATCTTTATTTATAAAAATTTCTT
This sequence comes from uncultured Pelagibacteraceae bacterium, assembly GCA_902597725.1. GTDB lineage: Bacteria > Pseudomonadota > Alphaproteobacteria > Pelagibacterales > Pelagibacteraceae > Pelagibacter. The sequence continues at coordinate 3,249 of CACJYQ010000001.1, read as the reverse complement.
TTATGGCCGGATCCAACAGATAAGCAATCGATGATGTACTTCCTGCAACACCTATAGAGAGCAGCAAAGCAAAGATAATTTTTTTTAAATGTTTTTTTGTATAATCTTTATAAAGTCTTTTTATAATTTTAATGTTCGTCATTAAATTAGCTTCCCTATAAGTACCAAAATAAAAATTAGCAACCCAAGAAAATTATTAGATTTGAATATTCTTAAACAATTTGATGGTTCTTTAGAATTAAAATTTTTTAATTGAAAAAAATACATATGATAAATAACTGTAATTAAAAAAATAAAATATAATTCTTTAAATTCATTTAAATAACCTACTATAATTAAACATAATGAGAGAACTGTGTAACATATATATAAAAAAATAATTGGGTTAGATTTAAATTTTATTGAGGTTGATTTGAGGCCTATAATTTCGTCATCTTTAATATCCTGGAACCCATATATAGTATCGTATCCAAGTGTCCAAAATATGGCTCCAAAATAAAATATAATTGGTATTAAATTAATTTCAGCGTTAATTGAAGTCCAACCTAAAATTAAACCATAATTAAATGTAATTCCTAAAAAAAGTTGCGGCCAATATGTAAATCTTTTCATTAAGGGATAGGTAAAAGCTAGTGGCATGGAAGCTAATGCAATAACTATTGTAAATAGATTAAAATTAATAAGTACAAAAAAAGCCATAATACACAAAAATCCTGAATAAAATATCGCAAGTTCAACAGATATTCTTCCTGAAGCTATTGGTCTATCCTTAGTTCTTAAAACTCTTTTATCAAATTTTCTATCGAGTATGTCATTAACGATACATCCTGCTGAACGCATCAATACTGAACCTAAAAAAAATAATAATAGATAAAAAAAATAATCATATTTATTTAATGAAAAATCATAAGCTATCGTAAGACCCCATGCACATGGCCAAAATAATAGCATGTATCCAATCGGCTTTTTTAGTCTGGTAAGTTCTACGAAAAGATTTAATTGGTTCATAAGATTTTACTTGTAAATAACAAAGGCAAGATTGATAATCAAACTGATTCGTATGAATATTGATTATACTGTAACTGCATTAATGTTTCCCGCAATACCATTGATGATGGCAGTCTATAGTAATAGATTTCACTCATTAAGTATCCTTATTAGACAACTTCATGATGAACATGTGTATGAGAAGCACATACCACCTGAGTGGAAAAAACAGTTTATAAATTTAAGTGGAAGGATAACTCTTTTAAGATGGACAATTTTATTCGCGTCTTTTGGCTTCCTGTTTAACATGTTAACTGTTTTCGCCTTATACTTTGATGAAGTTTTTATAGCGAGGATTATTTTCGGGTCATGTTGTTTGTCGATGATTATTTCAATAATATTTTTTATTAGAGAAATCCATATCTCAACGAATGCTCTTAAGTTACATATGTCCGATATGGATGTAAATTTAGATTAAGGAATTATAACTGCTGGACCAGTTAAAATTCTTGCTTCTAAATCTTTATGAGCTTGAGCAGCATCATGAAGTGAATACTTCTTTGAAATTTCAACATTAAATTTTTTTGATATGAGAGCATCAAAAACTTTTTTTGCAGACTCTACAAGTTCTTCTCTTTTTATAGTGTAATGAGCAATAGATGGTCTTGTAAAAAAAAGACCTTTTGCATTTATATCTTTTTTGACATCTATGGTATCAACATATCCTGATGCATTCCCGAAAGCTACCATCATTCCTCTAATCTTTAATGTTTCGATTGATCCTTTGAAAGTTTTGATACCAACACCATCGTAAACAACATCAATACCGTTTTTACCAACAATTTTTTCAACCTCTTCAACAAAATTTTTTTCAGAATAATTAATTACATGATGGCAACCATTTTTTTTAGCAATCTCCTCTTTGGCTTTTGAGCCCACAGTTCCAATAACTTCAGCACCTAATGCATTAGCCCATGGACATAAAATCTGGCCAAGTCCACCTGCAGCAGCATGATATAAAACTTTATCACCCTTTTTTAATGGATATGCTCTATGTAATAAGTACTCTGCAGTAATTCCTTTTAATGTAATGCAAGATGCTACCTCGTCGGAGACTCCATCTGGAACAGATACTAATTTTTCCTCAGGCATTATTTGTTTTTCTGAATAAGCACCGATAGGCATTGATGCATGAGTAACTCTATCACCAACTTTAAATAATTTTACCTCAGATCCAACTTCTTCAATTACTCCGCTAGCTTCAAGTCCTATACCGCTAGGTAATGGGATAGGATAAAGGCCTGTTCGATGATAAATATCTATAAAATTTAAACCAATTGATAAATTTTTAATCAACACCTCTTTTGGTCCAGGCTTCCCTAATTCTACATCTTTAATAACCAAAACTTCTGGTCCACCAAATTTATCTATTTGAACTAATTTCATTATCTACTTTACAAATGTGCCATTATGATAATCTTGAACAGCTTGCAAGATTTCTGCTTTAGTGTTCATTACAAATGGTCCACCTCTAGCTATTTCCTCATTTATAGGTTTACCTGAAATAACTAAGAATTTTGCATCAGATTGTGCTTTGATTTTTAAATCCTCACCTCTCGATAATAGAATCAAAGTACTATCCTTGATTTTTTCATGTTCTTTTTCACCAATTTTTATTTCCCCTTTTATGAGATAGATAAATGTATTGTGCGTAGATGGAAGGCTAAATCTAAAATTTTTGTTTTTATTTAGTTCAACATCAAAATAAACAGGTTCGACATTATGACCTTTAACTGGACCCTCAGCTTTTTCAAATTTACCCGCAATAACTTTTACTTGCTTATCATTATCTTTGTGAACACTCATTTTATCTGCATCAATATAAATATATTCTGGTTTACTCATTTTTAATTTTGCTGGCATATTTATCCATAATTGAAATCCATGAAGCTTTCCCTCTTTCATAGCAGGCATTTCAGAATGAATAATTCCACTTCCTGTTTTCATCCATTGAACATCACCAGCAGTCATTCTACCTTTTCCGCCAGTACTGTCTTCATGCTCAAAATCACCAGCAAGCATATAAGTGACAGTTTCAATTCCTCTATGTGGATGTGGAGGAAATCCTGCAATATAATCTTCACTATTCTCTGAACCAAATTCATCTAGCATTAAAAAAGGATCAAAATAATTTGGTTCAACACCAATACTTCTTTTTAATTTAACTCCAGCTCCATCTGATGCTGGAATAGGATCAATAAT